>JBJEUC010000035.1:0-6081 GCA_051883635.1 Candidatus Fimadaptatus sp. | reverse complement strand
ATGGGGGCGTTGGCGCGGTACATCAGCGAGCTGGCGAGCATGAATATCAGCGCCGAGGCCGATACCGCGAGCGCGTGGTTCTTTATCAGCAGTATCGCGCCCAGCGTGATGAGCGCCAGCACTATGCCCAGCGGATGCCAGGGCAGCAGGCCCAGCAGCGCGCCGAATACGGTGGTTATCGCCTTGCCGCCGCTGAAGTGCAGCATGGGCGAAAAGGCGTGGCCCAGCACCGGCGCTATCGCTATCGGCACGGCGCTCCAGCCCTCCATGAGCCCCAGGCAGCCGGCGACAAACACGGGGCAGAACGCCTTGAGCACGTCCAGCGCGCCGCACAGTATGCCCACCGCAGGGCCGCAGGCTATGCCGGCGTTGGTCGCGCCCGGGTTGCGGTCCTCGGCGGCAGCGCGCACATCCTTGCCAAATATCAGGCGCGGTATGATGTAGGAGTACATCATGCCGCCCGAAAGGTACCCCGCGAGGGCGAACAGCATCGACTGCAGCGTCAGCATGGCGCATCGCCTCCCTTGAGGGCGAGGGCGAAGCGCGCGATGGCAGTGCTGGCGTCGGCGCTTATGTTGCGCTCCTGGGCGGCGTGCATGCGCGCGCGCAGCTCGCCGTCGGCGATGAGGCTCTGGGCGTATGCGCGTATCTCGGCGTCGGTGCGCGCGTACAGGGCCGTGCCCAGGCGCTCGAAGAACTCAGCGTTGTGAGTCTCCACGCCCTCTATCGGGTTGATTATGAGAAACGGCTTGCGCTTGGTCATTATTTCGGTCGAGGTGAGCCCGCCGGGCTTTGAGAGTATCACGTCGGCGGCGTCCATCAGCGGGAACAGCGGCTTTACGTAGCCCTCTATGCGCATGTCGGTATCGCCCTCGTATTCACGCCGCAGCTGGGAGCACAGGGCGGTGTTGCTGCCGCATACGCAGGTCAGCTGTGCGCCCAGCCCGCTAAGCGCGCTCAGTACCTGGGGCAGATTGCCCGCGCCCATGCTGCCGCCTATCACCAGCAGGTGCGGGCGCGCCGGGTCCAGCCCGCACTCCGCCTTGGCGGCGGCGACGTCGGCGCAGGGCCGGCAGTCGGGCGATACGGGTATGCCCAGCGGGTGCAGCTTATCGGCGGGCATCCGGCGGGCGGTAAACTCGCCCTCCAGCAGCGCGTGGGGCGTTATGTAGGCGTCCAGCTCGGTCTCCTCCCAGAAGGGCGCGCAGGTGTAGTCGGTCATTATGCCTATCGTCGGCGGCAGCCCGACGTGCGACCGCTTGAGATGCGTGAGCGCCTGCGCCGCGAATATGTGGCTGGTCAGCAGCACGTCGGGCCGCTGGGCCGCTATGTATTCGCTCAGCGAGGAGGCGTAGAGCGTGTTGGCGAGGTAGACTATCGACTTGATGCGGGGCGTGCTTATCAGCTGGCCCGCGCGGTATATGCGGCCGAAGGCGGCGGGCGACTTCTGCACGAGCTTTACGTATGCGCCGCCCACTATCTCGGAGGTATGCTTGCCGCTCAGCGTGAGGAAGTCGCATACGTCCGCCTCGCAGCCCAGTCCGCGCAGGGCCTGAGCCACTGCGGACGCGGCGCTCATGTGCCCGCCGCCCATCTTGGTCGCAAACACTATTGCCCTCATCAGTATCACTCGCTTTCGTAGATCGGCGTATGCAGTGCCGCAGCGCCTGGGCTCCGGCACGGTCAGGTCAAGGCACGGCGCGCGGCCATATGCCTCTCGATTATTATACCATATCCGCGCGCGCAGGCGAATAGACAAACTGGCCCGTGTGTAGCAATCTGCGGCGGAGGACCGCATGATGTGTGAAAAAGGCCGCTCATATCTGTGGCAGGGAGGCGCACGCCGTTGCCCGGCGCGCCGAAATGGGCTATAATGGGCGCAGAAGGGAGCGTGATGCAATGTGAAAAGGCTGATTGCGACCCTGGCGGCGCTTATGTGGCTCATGCTGCCCATGGGCGGCGCGCTGGCCCGGGACATGTACGACAGCCCGCAGACCGTGTTCGACGGGGTGAACCTGACCGGCGAGCTGACGGGCGACGATATCGAGATGACGCTGGTCTACCAGAGCGAGGACCGCACGAACTTTGCCGAGTACCTGGTGGACGGCGCGGTCATCGCTTCATATGAGCGGCTGGCCCCGGTCGGGGATATGGAGGGCGCGCTGGCGCTCGTGCGGGAGCTGCTCTATGCACAGGGCATGGAGATGCAGGACGTCGCCATTGCACCCTGCGCCGCCGTGGGCAACCAGATATCGGGCGAGAGCTACCGCGTGGACTATTCGCTGGGCGGACAGGAGGACAGGCTCATCTGCCGCGACGTATTCGTGCGCACGGACGAATGGTCGTACCGCTTTCACACGCTGACGCCCGCGGGCCTGTATGCGGACTATCAGGACAGGATAGGGGAGTGGATGGCGTCGCTGCGCCTGGAGGAGATGGATGCGCCCGTCCGCTACGACGCGGCGGAGGACCCGTACCCCCGCCTTGCGATGCCCCTGTCGGGCGACCAGCTGGAGCTGACCGAGTATGAGCAGTATTCGGCGATAGAGTACGAGCAGTGGTATGCCTATGACGGCGGCGCGGTGCAGCTCTCGTATGAGCGCTACCTGCCCTGCGCGGACAGCCTGACGGCGGTCATCGAGGCCACCACCGGCATGTACGACAGCGTGAGCGGGCTGACCGGCGCGCGGGATGAGGCGCTGACGGCCGGGCTGGGCTATCCGGCCTACCGGGTGGAGTACCTGACCGGCGACGGCGTTTCCGTCTGGCAGAACGTGGACGTGTTTGTGCTGACGGAGGACTGCGCGCTGTGCTTCCACGTCGAGACCGCTGGTGAGTCATACGAGGAGTACCAGCCGGTCATAGACGGCTGGATAGGCGCGCTCTGCCTTGAAAATACCGGCGCGTAGCGCGCGGTCTGGATGTGAGAGCTGCTTTCCGGGAGTTCGGGCGGCGGCTTTTGCGTATGCAAATGCACATGATTTCAGCGAAAACCGGAGGGAGCTTGCTCCAACGTCTGCCTGCATTTGATAAGCAAAGCCGCCTCCCATGAGTTCGGGCGGCGGCTTTTGCGTCCGCAGATGCACATGATTTCAGCGGAAACCGGGGGGAGCTTGCTCCAACGTCTGCCTGCATTTGATAAGTAAAGCCGCCTTCCGGGAGTTCGGGGGCGGCTTTTGCATCCAAAAAGGCGCAGGATTCTTGCAGAAGTTAGAGGAAGATTGCTCCGACGTATATCTGCATATGACGTGAAAGCCGCCACCCGGGAGCTCGGGCGGCGGCTTTCGCGTCCGCAAAGGCGCAGGGGAGGGGGATTGCTCCAACGTCTGCCTGCATTTGATAAGCAAAGCCGCCACCCGGGAGCTCGAGCGGCGGCATTGCGCAGGACTCAGCACAGGCCTATCAGCTCGCTCATATGCGCACGCATCAGGGCGTAACCGGCTTCGGCCTGACGCGCCGAGCCGCCGTCGCCCGGCGGCTCGATGCGCAGCGATTCGCCCGGCAGCGGCCGCTCCCCGGCCCGCGCGACGCATACCAGCGGCTGCCCCCGGCCGAGCTGCGGCAGGCTGCCCGCCAGGTCCTCTGCGCGGCAGGCCGCCGGCGCATGTCCGCCCACGCCGGGCGACAGCGTCATCCCAGCCGGAAAGGCGGCGCAGCGCAGCGCCGTGGCCAGCGTGAGCGCGAAGCGCGCGTGCGCGGCGGAGGTCATCGCGTCGACCGCGAAGCCGCCGTCCGCGCGGTAGATGCGCACCGGCAGCACGAGGCGTGGCCTGAGCCCGCGAAGCCCCGCGCCGCCCGTGAGCTCGCTCAGCAGCCCGTCCAGCCCGTCGGGGCGCCGCGCCAGCTCGCAGGGCAGCTCGGGCCAGGGCAGGTCGCGCGTCAGCTGCTCCGCCAGCACGCGCGGGCCGAGCCGCAGCCCGCCGCTGCCCAGCGCGGGCAGCAGCTGCCCCAGCAGGGCCAGCGAGGAGCGCTCCAGCGTGCGCGCCAGGCGTTCGAGCGGCGCGGCGCGCCAACCGCAGGCGTACAGCCCGCCGGTGAGCGCGCCGCCCGCGCGGCATATCAGCGTATCCGGAAGCAGGTCGCGCTCCTCCAGCGCCCGCAGCACCCCTATTGCGGGCAGCGCACAGCCGGACAGGTACAGCGTAAAGCCCATATAAGCCACCTCGTCTATCCATATGCGCGCGCGGGGGCGTTATGCGCGGAGGGGGAGTGGTGAGGGAGCGGATGGGACAGCGGGCGGGGGAGGCTTGGCTTGCGGAGAAGGGCACGTCCGAGATTGGCAAAGTGTATCGCTTTAGCAGGACTGAGGGCTCTGGTGGTCTGACGGGCGGAGAGCGTGCATTCTGCTGCGCAGGAATTGGCCGTCGGCGTGAAGTTGTATGGGCTGGCGCGTCGGTAGCGGGGGACAGTTTGGCTTGCGGAGAAGGCACGAATGGGATTGGCGAGAGTATGTCGCTTGAGCAGGACTGATGGCTCCGATGGGCTGATGGGAGGAGGGCGTGCATTCTGCTGCGCAGGAATTGGCCGTCGGCGTGAAGCTGTCTGGGCTGGCGCGTCTGTTGCGGGGGACAGTTTGGCTTGCGGAGAAGGGTGTGCCCGGGATTGGCGAATAGCTTGGCAGGCAAATGCGCGTGAAGTGCTTTGTCGCAGGTGTGTTGGTCAAGCATCCGTGCGCGGAAACGCGGTGCATGTTCCGGAAAGGCGATGCGGCGCAGAACGCACTGCCGCCCGTTGCGTTTGAATGCGACACGGCTGCGCTGCAATCGAACCCTGAGAGCGGCGGCACGCAAAAGGCGCGCCTGCCGCCGGAGCGGAAAGCGCGCCTTGTCTGCTATTGCCGGTCAGGACTTTTTCATGTCCTCGATAAGGGCATTGAGGTCCTCTATGTAGGAGGTCTCGGTGGAGTTGTTGATGATATGCAGGCCCTCTATCGCCGGGGGGTTGAAGTCGCGGGTCTTGATGTACTCGTCCCAGTGCTCCAGCTTCCAGTAGTCGCGGCTGGAATTGCGCGCCAGCATGCGCTGGTGGCAGACTTCCTCGTCCGCGCGCACCCATACGACCTCCAGCTTGGTGTCGAGCGCGGCCAGCTTGGCGCGCAGCTCGGCGATATACTTGGGATCGTTGACCTCGCGCGTGAAGGGGGCATTTATCAGCACGTAATCGTTATACTTGAGCGCCTCGAACGCGACCTCAAGTATGGCGTCGTATTCGTAATTGCGCACATTGTCTTCAAAGAACTGAGAAGAGCGGTTGTTGGGCTCGCCGGCGACCTTGAAGATCTGCGCGGAAAGCACCAGCAGCGAATCCTTGTCGAGATAGACGCAGTTCTTGAGCGCGCGCGCGAGCTTGTCGGTAATGAAGGACTTGCCGCACGCAGGCGGTGATGTAACGAGCATCATGTGTTTCATACAGTCCATGCCTCTCTCTGTATCACGAAAATCAGGGGATTGATATGACCTTCTCAAAGCCATTTACAGAAAAGTATAGCGCCCTTGCGTGAAATTGTCAACCACGATCAGCGCCAAATCGGGCTTCTTCACCGTTTTTTGACAGGCGGCACAAGCATTTTACATTGCGGGCCCCGCAGCAGCGTAAAATGGACGTGCAGGGCGCGCCCTGCTGCGACAGATAACGCGGCGGCGCAAGTTTATAATGCATTTGTAACTGACGAAGGCGGGGGTGGTTCGATGCTTAGGCAGCCGGATGAGACGATGGGACGCAATCTCCTCTGCGCGGAGTCGGCGCGCGCGGCGGGGCGCTTTCTCGCTGTGGCCGCGCTGGCATTCAGCTGCGCGCGCGGCTCGGTGCTGGGCGGCATACAGGCCCCGGCGGCGGCGTTGTTCGCTGCGGGAGCCTGCGCCGGGCTGAGCGGATTGCCGATGCTGGCAGGCTGCGCGCTGGGCTGCGCCTCGCTGGGGCGGATGGACTGCGTGTGGCCGGCCTTCGCCTGCCTGTGCGTGTGGCTGGCACTGTGCGTGCTGGGCAGCGTGGAGCTGAGCCCGCTGCCGGCGCGCACCCGCGCGGGCGAGCGGCTGCGCCGCCTGTGCCGCCTGGCCCGGGGCGACCTGAGCGCGCCGGGCT
>JBJEUC010000034.1:0-6095 GCA_051883635.1 Candidatus Fimadaptatus sp. | reverse complement strand
GCCGAGGCTCCGCACATCAGCGCCAGCACACATGCGGAAACAGATGCCATCCTCCTGAAATTCATAGCGTCCATCCTTTCCCTGCGGCGCGCGGCCTTGAGCCGCCAACCGCCGCGCTATTTTATGTTTTCCCAAGGGGCCACTGCATTGGCCGTACAAACCTATGACGCGCCGAGGCTGGAAAATGTTGCTTGAAAAGGATTAAAATGCGATGAAAGGCTTTCAGCCCGCCGTTTGCGTATGAAATCTGAAAATTGCGTCTTTGTAGCGATTATTGAATTGACGCTGCGCCTGCCTCATGGTAAAATTATGAGTAGAACTGTGTTAAGCCACGCTCTAAATTCGGAGTCAAGCGAGGTAATATCATGCGCGCCATTTATCTGAACAAGAACATAAGCACGATAGACTGGGTGTTTTCTGCGGAAACGCAGCGCGCCCTGGCGGAAAAGCTGGACATTCTGGGCAAGATAACGCCCGACGAAATGGACGAAAAGGCCGACATACTGGCCCAGACCGACATCATATTCTCCACCTGGGGCGTGCCGGAGCTCACCGGCGATGAGATAGCGCGCTATCTGCCCAATCTGAAGGCGGTATTCTACGCCGCAGGCAGCGTGCAGTACTTTGCCCGTCCGTTCATCGAGCGGGGCATAATCGTCTGCTCCAGCTGGCAGGCCAACGGCATACCCGTGGCCGAATACACCACGGCCAGCATACTGCTGAGCAACAAGGGCATGCTGCGCCGCGCCGAGGACTACCGCGCCGACAAGAGCAAGTCCCGACCCAACATATTCCCGGGCAACTTCGGCTGCCGCGTGGGTCTCATAGGCTTTGGCGCCATAGGCCGCAAGGTCGCGGAGCTGATGAAGCCCTTCCGCGTGGAGCTGCTGGCCTACGACCCCTACGTATCCGACGAAGTGATGGGCGCGCTGGGCGTAAAGCGCGCATCCCTGGAGGAGATATTTGCGACCTGCCAGACCGTGAGCAACCACCTGCCCAACAACGAAAAGACGCGCGGAATGCTGAACTACGAGCTGTTCCGCCTGATGAAGGCCAACGCCACCTTCATAAACACCGGCCGCGGCGCGCAGGTGGTGGAGGACGACCTCATCCGCGCGCTGCGCGAGGAGCCAAGCCGCACCGCCATACTGGACGTGACCTGGCCCGAGCCCTGCCCGGAGGAGTCCCCGCTGTGGAGCCTGCCCAACGTGCTCATCACGCCGCACATAGCCGGCAGCCTGGGCGACGAGGTCATGCGCATGGGCGAGTACATGCAGGATGAATGCGCCCGCTATCTGGCCGGCGAGCCGCTCAAGTACAGCGTTTCCCTGGATATGCTCGAAAACATGGCTTAAGAAAAAGCGTATTGGAGGTAGCAACCATGTCATATTCGACCGGTTGGGCCGCACTTAATCTGGAAATGCCAGATAGGGTGCCCCGCACTGAATATTCCATTGCCGAATACCACTGGCCCCTCATAGAGCGCGTGACCGGCATACACGTGACGCAGCAAAGCCCTGCCGACGTGCGCCGCAAGGCTACGCGCGCGCTGCGCGAGGCCTGGACGTTCGACTTCAGCTGGAGCGTACTCTTCAGCAGCCAGATATTCGGCGGCTTCCGCACCAGCATGGGTCACGCCGATTACGCCGAAAATGGCACGGACTTCGACAGCGACATACACTGTCCCTTCAGCGAGCCCGAGGAGGTGCTCGCGTTCGACCCCTGGAAGCAGTATGGCGAGATAGACAAGCGCGCCGTTACGCGCCAGTATGAGGAGCATTACCGCGCCAATCTCGAATACCTGCCGCACGAGGTCGCAATGACCGGCATCTATACCACGCTCGTGAGCGGCCTGATAGACGTGTTTGGCTGGGACATGCTGCTGCTGGCGGCCGGCATCGACCCCCAGGGCTTCGGCGAGGTCGCCAACCGCTACGCCTCGTGGATGCAGCAGTACATGGATGCGCTTGCGGACGCGGACGTGCCCTGCGTAATGATACACGATGACATAGTGTGGACCTCCGGCGCGTTCATGCACCCCGAGTGGTACCGCAAGTACGTGTTCCCGAACTACAAGAAGTACTTTGCGCCGATACTGGAGAGCGGCAAGAAGCTGATATTCACCTCCGACGGCTGCTACAACGAGTTTATCGACGATATCGCCGCCACAGGCGTAAACGGATTTGTCATGGAGCCGTGCACCGACATGGCCTACATCGCCGAAAAGTACGGGCGCACGCACTCCTTCATAGGCAACGCCGACACGCGCATACTGCTCAGCGGCACGCGCGAGGCGATAGAGGCCGAGGTAAAGCGCTGCATGGACATCGGCAAATCCTGCCCGGGCTTCATAATGGCCGTGGGCAACCACATACCCGCCAACACGCCCGTCGAGAATTGCCTGATATACGAGGAGGCATACCGCAAGTACTGCCGCCGTTGACCGGCCCGCGCATTCCCCGGCAAGGCTGAATGAGCATTACAACGTGCCTGCCCTCTGCCCAGCGCAGACGGCAGGCACGGTTGCGCTGGGCAGAGGGCAGGGGAGAACGATTCCCCGCGACACGCAGCCAGCTCAATGCGCAGAAGCTGCGCGGGAGTGGACTTATGCTCCGGCAACGGGATTAGCCATCCACAAACGCTTAAAACGCGAGTAGGCTTCGACCCTCCGCGCTCTTACAGTGCTTTTCCAGACGCACAATCGCGCCCGCCATCTGCACATAGCATAGAGCAGGCGCGGCTGATTTACAAGCCGGTGGGCATGGGAGAACGATTCCCTGCGACACGCAGCCAGCTCCATGCGCGGAAGCTGTGTGGGAGTGGACTTATGCTACGTCAACGGGATTAGCCAGCCGCAAACGCTTGAAGCGCGAGAAGGCTTCGGCCCTCCCGCGCTCTCACGATACTTTCCCGGACATAAACCGCGCCCGCCCTCTGCCCAGCGCAGAAAGCGGGCGCGGTTCCTTTTCGGCTCGGGCCGTTTCAGCGCACATGCGCCCAGGCAGACCGCTCCTTTTGCCATCACTTGTTGTACTGGCCGATGAACTGCCGCGTGCGGGGGTTCTGCGAGTGCATGAACACCTGCTCCGGAGTTCCCTCCTCGACTATGTTGCCACCGTCCATGAATATCACCCTGCTGGCCACGTCGCGCGCAAAGCTCATCTCGTGCGTCACCACCACCATGGTCATGTGCTCGCGCGCGAGGTTGCGTATCACTTCCAGCACTTCCAGAGTCAGCTCGGGGTCCAGAGCCGACGTGGGCTCGTCGAAGCACAGCAGCTCGGGATCCATCGCCAGCGCACGCGCTATCGCCACGCGCTGCTGCTGTCCGCCCGAGAGCTGGTAGGGGTAAGCGTCGCGCTTGTCCGCCAGGCCAACCTTGCCAAGCAGCTCCATGGCGTGCGCCTCGGCGTCCTTGCGGCTTTTGCCCAGCACATGTATGGGCGCTTCCGTCAGGTTGCGCAGCACGGAGAAGTGGGGGAACAGGTTGAAGCTCTGGAACACCATGCCCATCTTGCGCCCGATGTCGTGCAGCTTCGCATTGGGCGCATACACCGCGCGCCCGTCCTGGTTGGACACCATCACCTCGTCGTCCACCGCAATGTAGCCGCTGTCTATCTGCTCCAGGCGGGTCAGGCAGCGCAGGAACGTGCTCTTGCCCGAGCCCGACGGCCCGATTATCGCCACTACATCGCCGCGCTCCAGCTCCATGGATATGCCGCGCAGTACCGGCAATTTGTCAAAGCTCTTGTATATGTCTCGTGCTATCAGCATTTTGCGCACCTCTGTCAGCGATAGTAGTTCAGCTTCTTTTCGCACAGCATGAACGCCTTGGTTATCACAAACGTGAACACCAGGTAGAACACGCCCGCGACCACGAGCGGCTCAAGCGAGGCCGTGCGATTGACTTCCTTGCTGGCCAGCGAGTACAGATCATACAGGCCTATCGTGGAGACCAGCGCCGTGTCCTTCACCAGCGTTATCACCTCGTTGCTCACGGGGAGGAGCACGCGCTTTACCACCTGCGGCAGTATTATCCTGAAGAACGTCTGCGCGCGCGTGAAGCCCAGCATCTGCGCCGCCTCGTATTGGCCCACGGGCATGGACTGGATGCCGCCGCGGAATATCTCGGCAAAGTACGCGGCGTAGTTGAGCGCGCAGGCTATCACGGCGGCCCAATAGCGGTCAATGCGCATGCTGCCGGGCAGTATCAGCGGCAGCGCAAAGTACACGAACAGTATCTGCAGTATGAGCGGCGTGCCGCGCATTATCAGTATGTAGATATGCAGCGGCCGCCAGACGACGCCGTGCCGTGACATCCGTCCCAGCGCTACCAGCACGCCCAGCGGTATCGAAAACAGCAGCGTCCAGCAGAATATCGTGAGCGTATTGCGCGTTCCGTTGAGCAGCTGCATGAGCATCTTGCTCATCGCAGTCCAGTTGTTGAAATAGACCATCATGCCACCTCGCATATAATCGATGCGCGAAAACAGGGCTTCCGCTCCTTTGCGAACCGGAAGCCCTGCCTGCTTTTATGCCTGTCAGCCTTCAGCGTTCTCCGCCTCGGTCTTGCCGATCGTGGTTATGTCGGAATCGAACCACTTGGTCGATATCTCGGCCAGAGTGCCGTCCGCCGCCATCTCGTTGAGCACGCGGTTGATGTTCTCGACCAGCGCAAGGTCATCCTTGCGGAAGCCCACGCCGTATTCCTCGGCGGCCAGCGCCTCGTCCAGCATGCGGAAGCTGCCCTCGTGCTGCGAGAAGTAGTAGCCAGCCACGATAACGTCCATCAGCATCGCATCCAGACCGCCGTTTTCCAGGTCGAGCATGGCCGTCATGTTGTCCTTGAACTCGTTCACGGTCACGCTGTCGCGGAACTCGGGATTGGCGTCGA
Source organism: Candidatus Fimadaptatus sp. (assembly GCA_051883635.1). Classification (GTDB taxonomy): domain Bacteria; phylum Bacillota; class Clostridia; order Christensenellales; family Aristaeellaceae; genus Fimadaptatus. Next base: position 1,201 of record JBJEUC010000034.1, on the reverse strand, counting down.
GCGCCGCCACGGCGCTGGAGCCCGCCTGCACGCCCAGGCTCTTGCCGGCCAGATCGGCCAGCGTCTGCGCATCGCTGTCGCCGCGCACCACTATCACCTGCGTGTTGGCCAGGTAAGGTTCGGAGAAGGTTATCTGCTGCCGGAGCTCCTCGGTAATCGTGAAGCCGTTCCAGATGCAGTCAATGTTGCCGGTATTGAGCTCGATTATCTTGGCATCCCAGGAGATGGGCTGGAGCACCAGCTCAACGCCGATGCGGCTGCACGCCTCGCGCGCCACGTCCACGTCAAAGCCCACGATTTCGCCGTTCTCGTCGCGGAAGCCCATCGGCGGGAAGGAATCGTCCAGACCCATTATCAGCTGGCCCTTGTCCAGTATCTTCTGATAGGAATCGTCGGTCGCCGCATCGGCAAAGGCCGCGCAGCAGCCCAGCATCAGGGTCAGCGCCAGCAGTATGGATACCAGCTTTTTCATCGTCATGCACCTCATCGTCAATTTAATGTGCTAAAGCAATATCATTATACAATCCATCAATGCGTTTGTAAAGGGGTTGATATGTAAAATTTGGAATGCTATCGGATGTCGTCGCGCGGGCTACACGCCGCCGCGCTCCGATGCGTCGCCGCCCGGCGCAGGTTCCTGCGCCGGGGGCGTATCCTCGCGCAGCCGCACGCGCCGGGCAGCGGCTCTGCGGGCGTCGTCGCTCTGGGCCGCGTAGTGCCGGCGGGTGGTGTTCACGTCGCTGTGGCCCAGCACGTCGGCCACCAGGTATATGTCGCCGGTCTCGCGGTACAGGTTGGTGCCGAACGTCGAGCGCAGCTTGTGCGGGCTGATGCGGCGCTTGAGCGGCACGGCCACGCGCGCATACTTCTTGACCATCTGTTCGACCGCACGCACGCTCATGCGGCGGCGCTGCAGGCTCAGAAACACGGCCTGCTCGTGCCCGGGCAGGGGCTCTATGCCGCTGCGCAGGCTCAGGTAGTCCTTGAGTGCCTGCGCGACCTCGTCGGAAAAATAGAGCACCATCTCGTTGCCGCCCTTGCGCGTTATCAGCATGCCGTTTATCGAAAAGTCCAGGTCGTCCAGGTCCAGCCCCACACATTCGCTCACACGTATGCCCGTGCCCAGAAAGAGCATTATCATGGCCATATCGCGCACGCGCGTGATGTCGTGAAAGCGCTTCTGCCGGTCGCTGAGCGCCTC
>JBJEUC010000033.1:0-6101 GCA_051883635.1 Candidatus Fimadaptatus sp. | reverse complement strand
ATTCGTCAATGTCGCGCCCCCTTTGAGCCGCCAGCGCGCTCGGCAGGGCATACAATCTCCCGGAGCGGAAGCCCGCTTCTGCGGCCACCGAATCGTCGATGCCGCGCCCCCTTCGAGCCGCCAGCGCGCTCGGCGGGGCACTCAATCTCCCGGAGCGGAAGCCCGCTTCTGCGGCCACCGATTCGTCAATTCCGTAGTCCCTTCGAGCTGCCAGTGCGCTCGGCGTGGCATACCCCGGCGCAGCGCTTCGGGTGGCGGTGCATCCCATCTCCCGGAGCGGAAGCCCGCTTTCGCTCCGACCGGCCCGCCAAAGCCCCTGGGCGGGCTTGAGCATCGGCACATCATACATTCGTCAAGGAGGTCATGACAGCATGAATGAATACACATTCGACGGCATACGCGCCGCCACAAGCATCCCCGCAGCGGTGGAGCACACCGCATCCCGCCGCGGCGCGCGCACGCTGCACTCGTTTACCGTGCGCTGGACGCCCGCCGACGCCGTGGCCAGCGCACGCCCCGAGTTCACGCTGCGCCTCAGCCGCGCCATAGTGGACATACAGTACCAGTGGCACACCGGCTGCGGCTGCGACCGCTCGCTCAAGGCCGACTGGTCGCGCGCTGTGAGCAGCAATATATCCTCCGGCTGTCCGCTCACGTGCTTCTTCAATGACGCTGGGCGCAACCGCCTGACCGTGGCGCTGGACGACTGCGTGACCAACATAGACCGCCGCATGGGCGTGCGCGAGGAGGACGCGACGCTCTCCATCGAGATAACCATACCCCTGGACGCCACCGGCAAGCTGGACACGTACAGTGTCACGCTGTGGCTGGACGAGAGCGACTGCCGCTACGAGGACGCGGTGCGCGCGGTGAACGAATGGTGGGAGGAGCGCTACTTGCCCATGCCCGTGCCCGAGGCGGCGCGCCTGCCCATGTATTCCTGCTGGTACAGCTTCCATCAGGGCGTATATGCCGCCGAGGTCGAGGCCGAATGCGCGCGCGCCAAAGCGCTGGGCATGGACACGGTGATAGTGGACGACGGCTGGCAGACCGACGACAACTCGCGCGGCTATGCCTACTGCGGCGACTGGCAGGCCACGCCCGCCAAGATACCCGACATGCGCGCGCACGTCAGGGCCGTACACGAGCTGGGCATGAAGTACATGCTGTGGTACAGCGTGCCCTTCATCGGACGCTATTCGGAGGCGGCGCGCACCTTCGAGGGAAAGACGCTGGAATACATAGAGAGCCTGGGCGCGTACACGCTGGATCCGCGCTATCCCGAGGTGCGCCAGTACCTCATAGACACCTACGTGCGGGCGCTGCGCGACTGGGATCTGGACGGCTTCAAGCTGGACTTCATCGATTCCTTCCGCATGCGCCCCGACACGCCCGGCTGGCGCGAGGGCATGGACTACGTGGTGCTGGAGGACGCGGTGCGCCGCCTGATGGTGGACGTGATGAACGCGCTCAGGGCGATAAAGGACGACATACTGATAGAGTTCCGCCAGAGCTACATCGGCCCCGTGATGCGCGAGTTCGGCAACATGATGCGCGTGGGCGACTGCCCCAACTCGACCTCGACCAACCGCATAGGCATGGTCGACCTGCGCCTGTCCAGCGGGCAGACCGCCGTGCACTCCGACATGCTGGTATGGAACACCTGTGACAAGGTCGAAAACGCGGTCGACCAGATAGAGAACATACTGTTCTCCACAGCGCAGATATCGGTGCGGCTGGATCGCGTGCCGGAGGATCACCTGCGCGCGCTGCGCTTCTGGCTGGACTTCATGCGCCGCGAGCGCGAGCTACTGCTGGAAACGCCCATATACGCCGACGCGCCGCAGCTGCTCTACCCCTCCGTATGCGCGCAGCGCGACCGGCGCGGCATATTCGCCGTATATCTGAGCGGCTATGCGCCCCAGCTGCCCGCCTCCGGGCTGGACGAATGCGTGATAGTGAACGCCAATTCGGGCCGCAGCGTACTGATCCGGGCCGACGAGGCGGGCACATGGCAGGCCACCGTGCGCGACTGCACAGGCGATGTCGTGCGCCGCGAGGCCGTGCAGCTTAGCGCGCTGTGCGAGATAGCCGTGCCGGCCTACGGCCTTATCGAGCTTACCCGCGCATGAACCACGCAAAAGGAGCAAGGTCAATGACGAACGAACGGCGCGGCGATATGACGCAGGGCAATCCGGTAAGGCTGATGATAGCCTTTGCCATACCGATGATGGTGGGCGGCATATTCCAGCTGATGTACAACATGGTGGACACGGTCGTGCTGGGGCGCTACGTGGGCGTAAACGCACTGGCGGCCATAGGCGCGACCGCCACCACGGTATTCGGCATAGTGCAGGTGGGCTGCGCGCTGATGAACGCCCTGTCGGTGGTCGCGGCCCAGTGCTTCGGCTCGGGCGACGGCGAGCGGCTGCGCGTGGCCGTGGGCAATTCGGTATGGCTGGCGCTGATATGCGGCGCGGCGCTGGGCGCGGTGGGGCTGTTCGGCGCGCGCCCGCTGATGGAGCTGCTGGGCACGCCCGGCGACATAATCGACGGCGCGACGGTGTACATACAGATAACCTGCGGCCTGGTGATAGTGCAGCTGATATACAACGCCGTGGCGGCGCTGCTCCGGGCGATAGGCGATTCCCGCACCCCGCTCATATTCCTGATACTCTGCTCGCTGCTCAACGTGGCGCTGGACCTTGTGCTGGTGCTGCGCTTTGGCATGGGCGTTGAGGGCGTGGCGGTGGCCACGATAATCGCCCAGGCGGTCTCCGCGCTGCTGGCGGTCGCATACATGTTCCGGCGCTACACGATGCTGCGCTTCAGCGCGCGCCACCTGCGCCCCGACCCCGCCATGCTGCGCAGCGTGATGCGCATAGGCACGCCCATGGCCGCGCAGACGCTGATGCTGACCGTGGGCATGATGGTGACCACGGCGGTGATAAACTCGTTCGGCTCGGGCACCGTGGCGGCCTACACGGTGGGCACCAAGGTGGAGCAGCTGGCCACGGTGCTGTTCAGCCAGGTGGCGTTCTCGTTTTCGGTATTCGCGGCGCAGAACTTCGGCGCGCGCAGATTCGAGCGCATCACGACCGGCCTGCGCAGCATGCTGCTGCTGATACTGGGCATGAGCGCCGTGTCCACGCTCATCATGTTCCTGCTGGGCCGGCCCATCGCGGCGTTCTTCGTGGACGCCGACACGCCCGCGAGCGTGCTGGACTCGGCCTACAACATGATACGCATAGAGGCGGCGCTGTACGGCTTCCTGGGCGCGATATGGCTGTACAACTCGGCGCTGCGCGGCATAGGCGACGCGCAGGTGACGCTGCTTTCCTCGATAGTGGAGCTGTTCGCCAAGGTCGGGCTGTCGCTGCTGCTCTCCCGCCTGTTCGGCGAGACCGGCATATGGTTCGCCTCGCCTATCGGCTGGATACTGGGCCTCATACCCTCGGTGGCGCGCTTCTACGGCGGCAAGTGGAAAAGGACCGTCCCGGCGCAGGCATAGGCAAAGGGCCCGGCACGGATGCAAAGCCGTGCCGGGCCCTCAGAGCGTTGAACCCTCTCTGTTTTTCGACGCGAAGGGCCGGTCGCCTGAAACGCGGCGGAATCAGCGGACGGCGACCGGGATGCGAATGCATCGTTCTCCGCAAACGCAAATGTTTGCTCCCAAAAAACGCCGGCAGCGACATACACGCCGTCACCCCCCGATTGGATAGGCTGTCCTGCGAAACCTCGTCAATGGTCCGAGGGCCCGGCACGGATGCAAAGCCGTGCCGGGCCCTCGGAGCGTTAGCCTCCCGGTCTTTCGGCGCGAAGGGGCGGTCGCCTGAAATGCTGCGGAATTGGCGGGCGGCGACCGGAACGTGAGTGCATTTTAACAGGCTGTCCTGCGGAATCTTGTCAATGGTCTGAGGGCCCGGTACGGATGCAGAGCCGTGCCGGGCCCTCGTTTGTCTTAATTGATTGCGTCAAGCCAGTAGGCCCACTGTGCGCCCCTACGCGCCCTCGCCGCGCCCCAGCTCTATCCAGTAGCGCTGTATCACGCCGCTTCCGCCCAGCCCTGCGTCGTCGCGCACCTCATTTTCCAGCACGCCGCCGTTTTTGAGTATCGTCCGGCGCGAGGCGGCGTTGTCGCGGTCGCAGGTTATCAGCACCCGCGTTTCGCCCATCGCCCGGCATATCACAAGCAGCTGCCGCAGCATCTCGGAGGCGCAGCCCCTGCGGCGCTCGGAGGGTCGCACGCTGTACCCGATGTTGCCCCCATACCGGAGCAGGAAGTCGCTGAGCGGATGGCGGTAGTCCATTATGCCCACCAGCCTTTGGTCCTCCTCCCGCACGGCCAGAAACACCTCCGAGGGCACATAGCCCTCGCCGTACCGCCGTCTGAGCCGGTTTTCAAAGTCGGCCCACTCCTCGAATGAATCCGTGTCCTCCAGCCCGGCGCATCCGGCAAACTTGTCGCCGCTTGCGGCCATCTCGGCTTTGTACTGCATCACCTGAGAGGCGTATTCACCGGTCGGCCTCACAAGGCGTATCGCCATGCCACATCCCCCCTTCCGCCGCCACGGCTGCCGCGCGGCATCTATTGAATACTGAAGCGCCGCCTGCGTACCTGGCCGTGTCCGGGTCCGCAGGCGGGCGACCATACCTTCACCCCCGGGAGAGCGCGAGAGAGTCAAAGCCCGCTCGCGCTTCCATCGAATCCGGCAGCGTGTACGCCGGATTCGCGGCAATTTCTAAGGAGGGGGAAGCCTGCTCCCCCGTCCGCCGGCTTGCCTTACAGGTTCGCCTTTTCGTCCCAGGGATTGGGCACAAAGTCGCCGCCGCGGCAGAACTTGAGGTAGCGCAGCGCGTGCATCTGGCCGGTCATTTCCCACTCGCGGCTGTATATCGGGTCATGGTAGCCCTCTATGCACACGTCGCCCGCGTAGCCGTTCTCGTGCAGTATCGAGAACACGTCGCGCCAGTTGGTGTCGCCGAAGCCCGGCGTGCGCTCGGGCGCGAAGTCCTTCATGGCGTATATACCCCTGCGTCGCACCGCGTCCCAGTCGACAGAGGTGTCCTTGCCGTGCATATGCACCACCTTGCCGGCCCACACGCGCAGCTGCGCTATGGGGTCGATGAGCTGTATCAGCTGATGCGCGGGCTCCCACTCCAGGCCCAGCGCGTCCGAGGGCACCGCGTCGAACATCATCTCCCACGCATCGGGGTTGAAGCCTATGTTGCAGGTAGCGCGATGCCAGTCGCCGCCCATGGGGCAGTTCTCTATGGCCAGCTTTACGCCCCTGTCCTCGGCGCGCCGGGCCAGCTCCGAGAACACCTCCTTGAAGCGCGGCATCGCCGCGGGCACGTCCTTGCCCTCCAGCGCGCCGGCAAAGGTGGCCACGGTCGTCGCGCCCAGCAGGTGCGCGTTGTCTATCGCGTATTCGAGGTCATGGCGCTGCTCCTCGTTTTCCAGCGCGTTGCAGTAGTAGCCCAGAGTGGACACATACGTGCCGGTGCCGGCCAGTATGTCCTTGACCCTGGGAGCCAGGCGCTTTATGTCCACGCCGTAATATCCCATGTGGAAGTTTATGGCGAAGCACTCGTAGCCCTTGTCCTTCATCGCCGGCAGCCACTGCTCGGCCAGCTGTCCCGGCACGCAGGTGCCTATCCTTATCTGTTCCATCGCAATACTCCTCCTTCATTCACAGCGGGCGCTTGCCCGCGAATATTTACCAATGCAGGTTGGCGGCTTCCGGCGCGCTATGGGGTGCTTGCCGCCTCCGGTCGCCAGCCAGGCGAAAGCGGTTGGGCAAGAAGTGTTGTCGCTGGCTGCGCATACTGGCACATGCCCATGCAGAGCCCGCCAGGTACGACGTTCGCCTGAGATTCAGGCATTTCCGGCGCGCGACGAGGTGCGCCGGTGAGCTTGTCCCTTCGGTCGTCAGCCAGGCGAAAGCGGTTGGGCAAGCCGGGTTGTCGCTGGCTGCGCATACCGGCACATGCCATTGCAGAGCCCGTCAGGTACGACGTTCGCCTGGGCTTCCGGCGTTTGCAGCACGCCGGTGAGCTTGCCCCTTCGGTCGTCAGCCCGTCGAAAGCGGTTGGCAAGC
>JBJEUC010000032.1:0-1501 GCA_051883635.1 Candidatus Fimadaptatus sp. | reverse complement strand
TCACGGGCGCGGCCAGCTCGATGTGGCCCATGCGCTCGCGGCGCACCTTGGCGCGCGTGACCTCAACGCCGCACTTGTCGCAGACGACGCCCTTGTAGCGCACGCGCTTGTACTTGCCGCAGTTGCACTCCCAGTCCTTGGTAGGCCCGAAAATGCGCTCGCAGAACAGGCCGTCGCGCTCGGGCTTGAGCGTGCGGTAGTTGATGGTTTCGGGCTTGAGCACTTCGCCGTGCGACCATTCGCGTATCTTTTCGGGCGACGCCAGACCTATCTGTATGGAATCAAGATTCGTAAGCTCAAACAAAAGGGTCTCTCCCTTCTACTCTAAAAGCCTTGCGGCCAGAACACATTGCCTCGGAGTCGGGGTCGCTCGGGGCGGAGGGCGCATATGCGCGTCCGCCCCGCGTGCATCAGAAATCGTCGTCCAGGGTATCGTCGTCCAGCGAGGACAGATCGCCCAGGTCGAAGTCCTCCAGGTCGAGCGAATCTTCGGAGGCGTCCTCCTCCTCGTCGAAGTCGGCCGGGACCTCCTCCAGCGGCTGATCCTCGTCGCCGGCTATGTTGATGTCCAGCGTCGTGGGCTCGTCGTCGTCGTCGGTCTCGCGCATGATTATCTCCTGCTTGTCCTCGGAGAGCACCTTTATGTCCAGAGCCAGCGACTGCAGCTCCTTTATCAGCACCTTGAACGACTCGGGCACGCCGGGCTCGGGTATGTTCTCGCCCTTTACGATGGCCTCGTAGGTCTTTACGCGGCCCACCACGTCGTCGGACTTGACGGTCAGTATCTCCTGCAGGGTATTGGCCGCGCCGTAGGCCTCCAGCGCCCACACCTCCATCTCGCCGAAGCGCTGGCCGCCGAACTGGGCCTTGCCGCCCAGGGGCTGCTGCGTTACCAGCGAGTAGGGGCCGGTGGAGCGCGCGTGTATCTTGTCGTCCACCAGGTGGTGGAGCTTGAGGAAGTACATGTAGCCCACGGTCACGGGGTTGGCTATCTGGTCGCCGGTGCGGCCGTCATACACTATGCTCTTGCCGTCGGGGCTCAGGCCCGCCATGGTCAGGCACTCCTGTATGTCCTCCTCGGTAGCGCCGTCGAACACGGGGGTGGCCACATGCCAGCCCAGCGCCTTGGCCGCGCGGCCCAGATGGACCTCCAGCACCTGGCCTATGTTCATTCGGGAAGGCACGCCCAGGGGGTTGAGCACTATCTGCAGCGGGGTGCCGTCGGGCAGGAAGGGCATGTCCTCCTCGGGCAGTATGCGGCTGACCACGCCCTTGTTGCCGTGGCGGCCCGCCATCTTGTCGCCCACGGATATCTTGCGCTTCTGCGCTATGTAAACGCGCACCATCATGTTCACGCCGGGGCTGAGCTCGTCGTGGTTCTCCTTGGTGAACACCTTTACGTCCACTATCGTGCCGGCCTCGCCGTGCGGCACGCGCAGCGAGGTATCGCGCACCTCGCGGGCCTTTTCGCCGAAGATCGCGCGCAGCAGGCGCTCCTCGG
>JBJEUC010000031.1:0-1502 GCA_051883635.1 Candidatus Fimadaptatus sp. | reverse complement strand
GCACCTTCTCCAGCACCGTCCAATATACGTTGATGAGCGGAGTGCTGTAAAAGGGCAGCATGAAGGCGTTGAACGCGCCGTAGAGTATTATAGTAAGCGGGCTCATGCGCACTATCAGCCCCAACGTGACCAGCAGCATGGCGGCAATGCTCAGCTGCGCGGAGCGGTAGCGCGTCTCCACATGGACGAAGCGCGCGTACAGCGCGGAGGCGACTATGCCGCAGAGCATTGTCAGGAAGGTGTTGAGCCCCACCAGCGCCTCGCTGTCTATCATCGAATAGAGCAGTATGTTCAAAAAGAACGTGAGCACGCCCGCGCGCATGCCGTCTATCATGCTGACCACCATGCTGGCCCGCGCCCACTTGTCGCCCATGAGCACCCGGTGGGCATGGAGGTAGTACACCCTGCGGTCGGAGCCGAGGGCGTCGAGCGGCGAGAGCTTAAACGAGATGGCCAGCGCCGCCAGCGAGATGATGAACGATATCAGGAACAGTATCCGGTAGCCCGCCGCGTCCGGGCAGAAGCTGAACAGCAGGCTGCTGCCGATGGAAAAGGCCAGCGACAGCGCGTTCGTGACCAGATTGGTGAGGCCCGCCGCCCGGTCGCGGTTCTCGTTGGTGGTATAGCTCACGTACTGGCAGGCGTAGGTCGTAAAGTAAAAGCCGTTGGCAATCGACTGCACGGCGGAGACCCAGTAGATGTTGTTGGCCGCGTTCTCCACATCCGCAAACAGGTACACATTGACCAGCACTATCAGCATAAGGCCCAGCTGCTGCGTGCGTATGGCCGAGACCCGGCGTATCATCACCACCGCGGCGATCATCGACACCGGCTGGCAGGCCGCAAGGATTATGTTGAATATCTTGACGTTGCGCGCGCTGCCCGTGACCGCGAGCGTATAGGTGCTCAGAAAGGTTGAATATACCAGCTGCAGCAGGCTGAAGCAGGATATCATTATCAGGAACGGATAGAACTCGCGCGAAAGGCGGCTGCGTTCCCGGGCGGCTGCGTCTGTTTTTCTCTTCAAGCGTGTGCCCTCCATCGTTGCGTAATCGGTTGCTCATTTTGCCCTCACATTATAATGCGCCCGCCGCAAAAAGTCAACGGTATATTGCATCCGTTTCAGGGTCTTGCCGGTATTTTCGGCCGAATTGCGGCACGGATGCCAAAAAGCGCTTGACAGGCGCGGGTTTGTTTTATATAATTGCTGCTGGCAAGTGAGTAATCGGTTGTCCATTAATGCGCCTTAAATACATGCAAAAAGCGAGGAATGCCGTATGCTTCGTATCCACCATCCGCCCCAGGGCGAGATAACCGTCACGCAGTTCAAGGTATCGATAAACGGCGAGCCCACCGTGCCGTGGTATTGCCGCGTTTCGGCCATGCCCTACAACACGGTCTGGCCGGGCTACCAGCGCCCCATCGAGCAGAGCGAAGTCGCTTCCTTCATCAGCTTTGAGATGCAGGAGCCGGTCGAACTGTGCCTGAATGCCTGCAAGGAC
>JBJEUC010000030.1:0-6106 GCA_051883635.1 Candidatus Fimadaptatus sp. | reverse complement strand
GCGCTGCCCATCTGCGTCGCCTGCGCTGTAAATCAACTCCGACAGTGCGCGTCGCCCATCCTCTTTACCCTCGCCGCCCTCCCGCGCTGCTCATCCGCTTCACCCACCCCCAAAACGTAATCCCCGCGTAAGCCCAATGCGCGCAATGTGTTTTATCTACACACCTCTTTAGCGCCTCTTACACGCTTCTTACACGGCGCTGATATAGTGTTGCCATAAGCGGGAGCCTGCGCGAGGGGCTGCCGCCGCATAAAAGCGCGGGGAGAGTGACGGGATTGGACATATTCTCTGTTCTTGCCATGCTGGGCGGACTGGCCATGTTCATATACGGTATGCAGCAGATGGGCCACGGCCTGGAGAAGCTGGGCGGCGGGCGCCTTTCGTCGATGCTGGAAAAGCTGACCGGCAGCCGCCTGAAGGGCGTTCTGCTGGGCGCGGGCGTCACCGCGATAATACAGTCCTCCTCGGCCACGACGGTCACGATAGTGGGCTTTGTGAACTCCGGCATAATGGAGCTGTACCAGGCCACGCCCGTGATAATGGGCGCGAACATCGGCACCACGATGACGTCCTGGCTTTTGAGCCTCACCGGCATAGAGGGCGACAATCTGCTCCTCAGGCTGCTCAAGCCCGCGTCGTTCACGCCCGTGCTGGCGCTTATCGGCGTGGCGCTGATGATGTTCTCCAAAAAGTCGCGCCGGCAGGAGCTGGGCGGCATACTGATGGGCTTTGCGGTGCTGATGTTCGGCATGGAGCAGATGAGCGGCGCAGTGAAGCCGCTGGCCAATGAGCCCGGCTTTACCAATATACTGCTCATGTTCGACAACCCCCTGTTCGGCCTTCTGGCCGGCACGCTGCTCACGGCGGTGATACAGTCCTCCTCGGCCTCGGTGGGCATACTGCAGGCGCTGTCTATGACGGGCGCCATAAGCTGGGGCATGGCGGTACCCATAATACTGGGCCAGAACATAGGTACCTGCGTCACGGCGCTGCTTTCGGGCATTGGCACCAACAAAAACGCCAAGCGCGCCGCCATGGTGCATCTCTACTTCAACGTGATAGGCGCGGCGCTCATGATGCTGGTCTACCTTGCGGTGCGCGTGTGCGTGGGCGCGGAGGCCTTTGCCCAGCCCATCACGATAGGCGGCATCGCGGTGGTGCATACCGTGTTCAACGTGGTGACGACGCTGGTGCTTATGCCGTTCGGCAAGCAGCTGGAGTGGCTGGCCGTGCATACCGTGCGCGACGCCAGGGCCGACGAGACCGTGCTGCTGGACGACCGCCTGCTGGGCACGCCCGTGTTCGCCGTGGGCCGCAGCAGCGAGCTGGCCGCCGAGATGGCCCATACGGTCAAGGATTCCATCTCCGACGCGCTGAACGTGGTCGAAAGGTACTCAGACGAGCTGGCCGGGCGCATACTCGCCAGCGAGGACCGCACCGACCACTACGAGGACGTGCTGGGCACCTTCCTGGTCAAGCTCACCAGCCGGGGCCTGTCGGTGGACGAAACGCGCGAGGCCACGCGCATACTGCACGGCATAGGCGACCTGGAGCGCATAAGCGACCACGCGGTCAACCTGCTCGAATCCGCGCAGGAGATGCGCGAAAAGCGCATCAGCTTCACCGGCGAGGCCCACGCCGAGCTGGAGGTGCTCATGCGGGCCATACGCGAGATAGTGGCCACCGCCGTGAGCGCCTACGTCGACGAGAACGCGGCCAAGGCCAAGCTGGTCGAGCCGCTGGAGGCGGTGGTGGACGACATGATACGAGAACTCAAGCTGCGCCACGTCGCGCGCCTGCGCGAGGGCCGCTGCAGCGTGGAGCACGGCTTCGTGTTCTCGGACATACTGAACAACCTCGAGCGCGTCGCCGACCATTGCTCCAACCTCGCCGTGTGCGTGATAGAGCTCAAGCAGGACGAGTACAACGCCCACGAGTACCTCAGCCGCGCGACGGGCATGAGCGAGTTCGCCGACATGTACCGCGAGGCCGGCAAGCGCTTCGAGCTGCCCGCCGTGCGCGCGGGCTGAAGGCGGGGCAATTGACGAGCGAACGCATACGTCGCGTTGTGCCTGGGGTCGCTGCTGTGCGCGCCCCGGCTCATCGGTGCGTGTGCGATGCCCGTGCGCCCACAGCCAGCCTTTCGCACCCGATGCGATCGTCATGCTCCCACATGCAATAATCACATCCGGCTGTCCGGCCCCCATAAGGGGCTTTGGGCAGCCGCTTTTTGCGCTCAGGCCCCATCATGCGCTTTCGCGCACATTTATATTTGTAGCCGGGCCCAAAGCATGGTATAATATTGGACAGCACGGTCTGGCCGTGCGCAGGCTGCGGCGGAAACGGGGGCGGGCGGATGGACGAGGCGCTGGGGGCGGAGATACGGGCGATAGAGCGCGCGCTGAGCGTGCTGCGGCTGCCGGCCGCGCCCGAGGAGTACGATATGCACGCGCTGGTGAGCGGCGCGCTGGCTGCGGCGGGGCTGGAGGCGCGCCATGAGGTGAGCCTGGGCTCCGGCTGCCGCATAGACTTTTTGTGCGGCGGTGTGGGTATAGAGGTGAAGAAGGGCAGGGTCGCGCCCGCGGTAATGCGCAGGCAGGCGGCGCGCTATGCCGCCAGCGGCCGCATAAGGGCGCTGGTGCTGGTCGCGCCGGGCGACCTGCGCATGCCGCGAGAGATAGGCGGGGTGCCGGTGCGCTGCCTGGCGCTGGCCCGGCTGTGGGGGGTGGCGCTGCCATGAGGCGGAAGGCGGGTTCCTTCAAGGCGGCCATGACCGCGCGGGAGATGTACGATGCGCGCGCGCGCTTCATAGAGGAGCGCTATGGCGCGCCGGTGGACGAGGACGCCCGCGATGAGGCGCAGGGCGGCGCGGAGCCGGACGCGCCCCGGGAGCAGGGCGCCTGGTGCGAGGAGCTGGACTACGTGATGACGCCCGAGGGCGTGGTGGAGCCGGTGTACGGCGTGGGCGGGAGCGGCGAGGAGCGCGTGCCGGCGTATCTGGGCGAGCCGGATGCGGACGTGCGCACCTATGGCACGCTTTCGTACAACGCGCGCGCGCGGGTGTGGACCATACGCGGCGAGCCCTGCGTGGTCGAGCTGGCCAAGCGCCTGTTCCCGGGCTGCGACGGGCGGGGGCGCGGGGTGGCGCGCTTTGCGGCGCACGACCGCATAATAGGCGACCTCAACTGGCTCATGCTGCGCTATCCGCTGGAGGTGGCCGAGCGGGACCGCGCCCGCTGGCAAAGGGCGTTGGAGTCGGCGCGGGCCTATGCCGCCCGCAGGCTGCGCGCGCGCAACGCGCCCAGCCGCGCCACGCCGCCCGCGACCTTCCGGGGCACGCTCATGCCGTTTCAGCAGCTGGGCCTGGGCTTTCTGATGGACAATCCCCGCACGCTGCTGGCCGACGAGATGGGCCTGGGCAAGACGGTGCAGGCGCTGGCGATGCTGTGCGCGCGCGGCGCGTTCCCGGCCGTGGTGATACCGCCGCCGCACCTGGTGCGCAACTGGGAGCGCGAGATATCCAACTTCGTCGACCTGCCCGGGGGCGTGCGCGTGCATACGGTGCGCGGGCTCAAGCCCTACGAGCTGCCCGAGGCCGACATATATATAGTGCATTACCTGCTGCTGCGCGGCTGGAAGCGGGAGCTGCCCCGGCTGGGCGCGCGGGCGGTGGTGTTCGACGAGGTGCAGGAGCTGCGCCGCGCGGGCACCGAGAAGTACTCGGCGGCCACGCTCGTCGCCGGGGACTGCGAGGTGGTGCTGGGCCTGTCCGGCACGCCCATATACAACCGCGGCGGCGAGATATGGAACGTGATAAACGCGATAGACTACCACTTCCTGGGCGATTGGGAGAGCTTCACGCGCGAGTGGTGCTGCGGCTACGGCCGCGATACGGTGGCCGACCCCGAGAAGCTGGGCGCGTACCTCAGGCAGGAGGGACTGATGCTGCGCCGCACCAAGCGCGAGGTGCTGCCTGAGCTGCCGCCCAAGCGGCGGCTGGTGCAGGAGATAGACTGGGACGACGAGGTCTACCGGGAGTACATGCGCCCGGTGGCCGAGTCGCTGCGGGCGCTGCGCGGCGAGACCGACGCCTCGCGCCGCGCCATAATCGAGGACGCGATATCGCAGACCGAGCGCCAGGCCACCGGCGTCGCCAAGGCGCCCTACGTGTGCACCTTCGTGCGCGCGCTGCTGGAGGCGGGCGAGAAGGTGCTGCTGTTCGCGCATCACCACGCGGTGATGGACATATACCGGCGCGAGTTGAAGCGCTTCGGCCCCGTGTTCATAACCGGGCGGGAGAGCGAGCGCGAGAAGGACAACGCGCTTTCGGCCTTCATGACCGGGCGCACCGACCTGTGCTGCATATCGCTGCGCTCGGCCAGCGGGCTCAACCTGCAGCGCGCCACCTGCGTGGTGTTCGGCGAGATGGACTGGTCGCCGGCCGTGCATTCGCAGGCCGAGGACCGCGCGCACCGCATAGGCCAGCAGGATTCGCTCCTGTGCTACTACCTGGTCAGCCCGCGTGGCTCGGATCAGGAGATGCAGCTGGCGCTGGGGCTCAAGGTGAGCCAGTTCGTGGGGCTGATGGGCGACGCGCCGCCGCCCCCCGAGCAGCAGCTGCTGCTGGAGAGCCAGGCGCGCGAGTACATATCCCATCTGGTCAGGAGGCTGGACGGCGAGCTGCTGCCGGACGACGGCCAGGGCCCGGCCGCAGGCGATAAAGGAAGGAATGCTGAAGATGACGCATAAGCTGTTTCATGACGATGTGAATATCCGGGAGTTCGACGCGCAGGTGCTGCGCTGTGAGGCGCTTGCGGAGGAGAAATGCGCCGCCTACGGCGCGGGCGCACCGCTGTACGCGGTGTGGCTCGACAGGACGGCGTTTTACGCCGAGGCGGGCGGGCAGACCTGCGACCTGGGCGTGCTGGGCGGCGCACAGGTGCTGGACGTGCAGGAGGACAGCGCGGGCGACATATACCATGTGACCGACGCGCCGCTGGCGGGCCATGTGCAGGGGCGCATAGACTGGGAGCGGCGCTTTTCCAACATGCAGCAGCACGGCGGCCAGCATCTGCTCAGCTGGGCCATACACCGGCAGCTGGGCGGCTATACCTATGGCCTGCACATAGGCGCGCAGGAATGCACGATAGATACCGACCTCAAGCAGGCCCCGCCGCGCGCGGTGCTGGACGAGCTGGAGCGCGCGGTGAACGAGGTGATATGGCGCGACCTGCCGGTCAGGCAGTGGTTCCCCAGCGAGCAGGAGCTCAAGGCCCTGCCGCTGCGCAAGCCGCCGACGGTCACGGAGCACATACGCATAGTCATGACCGGCGACGTGGAGTGCGTGGCCTGCTGCGGCACGCATCCCACCTCCAGCGGCCAGATAGGGCTCATCACGATACTGGGCGCGCACCCGGCGCGCGGCAAGACCCGCTTCTCCTTCCTGTGCGGCGGGCGCGCCTATGCGCGGCTCAAGGCCGAGGCCGAGGCCTGTCGCGCCGCGGGCAACCTGCTCAGCGCCACGCACGAGACGCTGGTGCAGGAGACCCGGCGCGCGCTGGACAGCGCCCGCGAGCAGGCGCATGCCCTTGCGGAGTTCCGCCGCGCCGAGCTCATGCGCGCGCTGCCGGAGCTGGAGACGCGGGCGCTTACGCTGGCCACGGGCGAGCGCGTGGTGGCGCACCGCTTCGACAGCGCCGACCGGGACGGCCTCATCAAGGCGGCCTCCGCGCTGATAGCGCGCCCGGGCACGGTGGCGCTGCTGGCGGCGGGCAACGCGGACGGCCCCGGCGACCTGGCCGTGTTCGCCCGCGCGGATGACGTTGAGCGTGACATGGGCCGGTTCATGCGCGAGACGCTGGCGCCCCTGGGCGGGCGCGGCGGCGGCAGGCCCGGGTTCGCGCAGGGCGGCGCGCCGGTCGAGATACCGGTGGCGGCGCTGGCAGGCAAGCTGAACGGAGGCGAGGGCACATGAGGGAGGAGCTGTGCAGGCTGGCACGCGCAGATGACGTTGAGCGTGACATGGGCCGGTTCATGCGCGAGGCGCTGGCACCCCTGGGCGGGCGCGGCGGCGGCAGGCCCGGGTTCGCGCAGGGCGGCGCGCCGG
>JBJEUC010000029.1:0-6107 GCA_051883635.1 Candidatus Fimadaptatus sp. | reverse complement strand
AGGCGATTATGCGCGTGAGCGAACCCTCCAGCTCGCGGATGTTGGACTCTATCTTCTCCGCGATGAAGGCGATTATGTCGTCGGATACGTCTATGTGCTCCACCTGGGCCTTTTTGCGCAGTATGGCGATGCGGGTCTCGTAGTCGGGCTTCTGTATGTCGGCTATCAGGCCCCATTCAAAGCGGCTGCGCAGCCTTTCTTCCAATGTAGGTATGTCGCGCGGCGGCTTGTCCGAGGATATGATTATCTGCTTGCCGCTGGCGTGCAGCTGGTTGAAGGTATGGAAGAACTCCTCCTGGGTGGAATCGCGCCCGGCGATGAACTGTATGTCGTCCACCATCAGCACGTCCACGTTGCGGAAGCGCTCGCGGAACTCGGTGTTGCGGTTGTTCTGTATCGCCTTGATCAGCTCGTTGGTGAAGTTTTCGCTGGTGATGTAAACGAGCTTTATCGAGGGGTTTTCGTGCAGCATGTAGTGGCCTATCGCGTGCATCAGGTGGGTCTTGCCCAGGCCCACGCCGCCGTACAGGAACAGCGGGTTGTACGCGTCGGCCGGCGATTCGGCCACGGCCAGCGAGGCCGCGTGCGCGAAGCGGTTGGAGTTGCCTATCACGAAGGTGTCGAAGGTGTACTTGGGGTTGAGCATGTTGCTCACGGGCGCGGGCTCGCTCTTCTCCTCGGGCTTGGGCGGCTCGGCGGCTATCTCGCCGGGCAGGTAGAGCTCGATATTGTAGTTCTGATGCGTTACCGAGAATACGGCGTTGCGCAGCAGATCGACATAGCGGGTGGAGATCATCTTCTTGTAGAACAGGTTGCTGGTCTCCAGCAGGAAGCGGTCGCCGACTATGTCTATGGGATCGAGCGTGGCTATCCAGGTATTGTAGCTCACGTCCGAGAGCACTTCCCGCAGGGCTGCGCATGCCTTTTTCCAGATCTCGTCAATCTCGTCCTGTTTCATCAGTTCCTCCATGGCGGCCGAGCGCCCTTGCCGGGCAAAAAAAACGGGCCCGGTTATCAACAGGCTGTCTGAGGCGAAGGCCGGTGTATTTGACCGCGGCATCCGCAAATGCGGATTTATCCACATGCTTGTCCACAACATGTGGAAACTTTTCACGCCGCGGTGGATAACGTGTACTCATGATAGCAAAAAATCTCCGCCAGTTCAAGCCCAAATGAGACTTTTTGCGCCAAATGTTTCGGCCTAATTTGGGGACTTGCGGTGGAAAACGCTGTATCGGCGGTGGAAACGCGAAAAATGGCGGGCGGATTTGTTCCTATTATATGGAAAAGCGCGCGCCGGGGCGATGCCAAACCACGCCTGAAAATTATCCGTGAGTTATGCACATGCTTTTTGGGGATATCCACAGTTTGTCTCCAGACTATGCACCGCGCCCGGCCAGGGTGCCGGACGGCAGTGCGCGGCCGTGACTTTTGGGGATTTTGTGACCGGGCCGCGCGGCGGCAGCCCGCATGCGGCCCCGGAGCGCGCCGGACACGTTACATGCAAAAATGTAACTCGCACGTGCCGCCATTAAGCGGCGCAGGGCGCGCAGGCATAAATATGCGGAGCATGGAAGCAAATTGTGCTTGCCAAGTGAGCGCGCGACCTGTATAATGATAGGGTGAGAGAAGGGGTGAAACCATGTTTACGGGCTTCGAAAGAGGCACGTTTGAGTTCTTCATGGCGCTGGGCTTCAACAATAACCGCGAGTTCTTCCATGCGAACCACTCCTGGTACGAAAGGAGCGTGCGGGATCCGCTGCGCGAGCTGTGCATGGACCTGGCGCCGGCTGTTCTGAAGCTGGACGGCGACATGGAGGTGCGGCCGGCGCGGGTGATATCGCACATAAACCGCGACCTGCGCTATTCGCGCGACAAGTCGCCCTACCGCGACTACATGTGGCTGGGCTTTCACAGGGCCGGCTGGGACAAACGGGACTGCTTTCATCTGTACTTTGACATAGGGGCGGACTGCGCGCATGTGGGCGCGGGCATGTACGGCGACGACCGGGCCTGGACCGACGCGCTGCGCCGCTTCATATGCGAGCGCCCCCTGGAGGCGCGCGGGCTGCTTGCGGGCAGCGCGGCGCGCGGCTTTGAGCTGAGCGGGGGCTTGTACCGGCGCATGACTCCGCCGGATGGCCTGGACGCGGAGCTGTTGACCTGGTATCCCCGTAAGAGCATATGCCTGGAGCACACATACTCACCCGGTGAGCTGATGAGCGCGTCGCTGGCGGACGATATTGCCGCGCGCTTTGAATCGCTTAAACCGATATACGACTTCATGTACCGCATTCGACCTGAGCGCGAGCAGGATGCGTCTGCGGGCGATGCATTTGACCGCATCGCCGCCAAATCCGCATACGCGCCGGACACGCCGGACGATTGACGTACGCGCGCGTCGCACTGACGCAGGCACAGCGATTTGAAAAGGAGCATATATGATGAGAAGCGATTGGCTCAAGCTGAAATCGGGCAGCGATATACGCGGCGAGGCTATTGAGCATGACGGCATAGAGGTTCAGATGACCGACGAGATGGCCGAGGCCGTGGGCTTTGTATTCGCGGGCTTCCTGGCCGAGCGGCTGGGCAAGACCCCGGCCGAGCTGACCATTGCGGTGGGGCGCGATTCGCGCCTGTCCGGCCCCAGGCTCTCCACGGCGGTGATGCGCGGGCTTACCAATGCCGACTGCGACGTGCTGGATTGCGGACTGTGCACCACTCCGGCCATGTTCATGACCACGGTGAACGACAAGACGCGCTGCGACGGCGCGATAATGGTGACGGCCAGCCACCTGCCCTGGACGCGCAACGGGCTCAAGCTCATAACACGCCAGGGCGGCCTTACCGGCGCGGAGATAGAGGACATACTGCGCCGGGCGCAGGATACCCACGTGATGCCGCGCCTGGTAAAGCGCATAGACTTCCTCAGCCTGTACAGCGAGCAGCTCAAGGACATGGTGCGCCGCGGGCTGGATACCGACGTGGCGCTGCCGCTGCTGGGCCTGCACGTGGTGGTCGACGCGGGCAACGGCGCGGGCGGCTTCTATGAAAAGCTGCTGCGCGAGCTGGGCGCGGATACCGAGGGCAGCCAGTTCCTGGAGCCCGACGGCCGCTTCCCCAACCACATACCCAATCCCGAGGAGCGCGTGGCCATGGATGCGCTCAGCCGGGCCGTGGTGTCGGCCGGGGCGGATATGGGCGTGATATTCGACGCCGACTGCGACCGCGCCGCCATAGTCGACGCTACCGGCAAGGAGATAAACCGCAACCGGCTGATAGCGCTCATCGCCGCCATACTGCTGGAGGAGCATCCGGGCGCGACGTTCGTGACCGATTCGGTCACGTCCAGCGGGCTCAAGACCTTCATAAACGAATGGGGCGGCGTGCATTACCGCTTCAAGCGCGGCTACCGCAATGTCATAGACGAGGCGATACGCTTGAACGAGGAGGGCATAGACTGCCCGCTGGCGATAGAGACCTCCGGCCACGCCGCGCTGCGCGAGAACTACTTCCTGGACGACGGCATGTATCTGGTAACGCGCCTGGTGGTGGAGGCCATGAAGCGTAAGCGCGAGGGCCAGACGCTGGGCTCGCTGATAGCCGACCTGAAGGAGCCGGTGGAGAGCACCGAGGTGCGCCTCAGGATAACCGCCGAGGACTTCAAAACGGCCGGTCAGGCCGTGATAGACGCGGTGCTGGCCCATACCCTGGACGACCACAGCTGGCACCTGGCGCCCGACAACCGCGAGGGCGTGCGCATCAGCTTCGACCTGGGCGAGGGCGTGGACAACGCCTGGTTCCTGCTCAGGCTCTCGCTGCATGACCCCGTGCTGCCGCTCAACGCGGAAAGCGACGTGCCCGGCGGAGTGAAGGCCATGCTCAGACAGCTGTACGAGGTGATAAAGGACTGCGAGGACGTGGACCTCACGCCTCTTCGGGCGGCCATTGAAAAGTGATTTCGCCGCGCGGGCGGCATACGGTTCAAACGGGAAAATAAAGAGTACTGGAGGAAATGAAAATGGCTCAGATAGACAAGCTCTGTATCGACGCTATCCGCGTTCTGGCGGCTGAGGCGGTACAAAAGGCCAAGTCCGGTCACCCGGGCATGCCCATGGGCGCGGCCGATATGGCGTATGCGCTGTGGGCGACCCAGATGAAGCACAACCCCAAGGATCCCCAGTGGGTCAACCGCGACCGCTTCGTGCTGTCCAGCGGCCATGGCTCCATGCTGGAATACGCGCTTTTGCACCTGTTCGGCTACGGTCTGGACATGGAGGAGATAAAGAACTTCCGTCAGCTGGGCTCCAGGACGCCCGGCCACCCCGAGTACGGCCACACCGTGGGCGTTGAGACCACCACCGGCCCGCTGGGCCAGGGCATTGCCAACGCTGTGGGCTTCGCCATCGCCGAGGCGCACCTGGCGGCCAAGTTCAACCGCGAGGGCTACCCGGTGATGGACCACTACACCTACTGCATACTGGGCGACGGCTGCATGATGGAGGGCATATCGGGCGAGGCCTGCTCGCTGGCCGGTACGCTCAAGCTCAACAAGCTCATCGCGCTCTATGACGACAACGAGATATCGATAGAGGGCGATACCGACATCGCCTTCCGCGAGGACGTGCCCGCGCGCTACCGCGCCTATGGCTGGAACGTAATCGACGTGCCCAACGGCAACTGCTTCAAGCTGGTTTCCGACGCCATAGAGATAGCCAAGCATTCCGACAAGCCCACCCTGATAGTCTGCCACACGGCCATAGGCTTCGGCTCGCCCAAGGCCGGCATGGCCTCCGCGCACGGCGAGCCCCTGGGCCCCGACGCGCTGCAGGCGACCAAGGACGCGCTGGGCTGGCCCTGCAAGGAGCCCTTCACCGTGCCCGCCGAGGTCTACGAGCACATCGCCGAGCTGATGAAGAAGAACGAGCAGGCCGAGGAGGACTGGAAGCGCCTCTTCGCCGAGTACCGCGAGGCCTATCCGGAGCTGGCCGGCGCCTGGGACTTCTGGTTCAGCAAGGAGCTGCCGCTTGACCTCATCGGCGACGAGGATCTGTGGAAGTTCGAGGGCCGCGAGGCCACCCGCAACTCCTCCGGCATGGTGCTGGGCAAGCTGGCTACCCGCATACCCAGCCTGTTCGGCGGCAGCGCCGACCTGGCTCCCTCCAACAAGAGCTACACCAAGGGCCGCGGCGACTTCTCCGCCGAGGATCGCCTGGGCTGCAACATGCACTTTGGCGTGCGCGAGCATGCCATGAGCGCCATCTCCAACGGCATAGCGCTGCACGGCGGCCTGCGCCCCTACTGCGCGACCTTCTTCGTGTTCTCCGATTACATGAAGAACGGCATGCGCATGTCGGCGCTGATGAAGCTGCCCGTGACCTATGTGCTCACTCACGACTCCATCGGCGTGGGCGAGGACGGCCCCACCCATCAGCCGGTAGAGCATCTGGCAGGCCTGCGCGCGATACCGGGCCTCAACGTGTTCCGTCCCGCCGACAGCAAGGAGACCGCCGCGGGCTGGATACTGAGCCAGACCACCAACCAGCCCACCGCGCTGGTGCTCACCCGCCAGAGCCTGCCGCTGTACGAGAAGAGCGGCCCCGAGGCCCTCAAGGGCGGCTACGTCATCTCCGACTGCGAGGGCACGCCCGACGTGCTGCTGATGGCCAGCGGCTCCGAGGTAGAGCAGTGCGTTGAGGCGCAGGCGATACTGGCCGGACAGGGCGTCAAGGCGCGCGTGATATCCATGCCCTGCTTCGAGCTGTACGACCAGCAGAGCGACGAGTACAAGGAGAGCGTAATGCCCAAGGCCGTGCGCGCGCGCGTGGCGGTCGAGGCGGCCGTGTCCTTCGGCTGGCACAAGTACGTGGGCCTGGACGGCGCCACCGTTACGCTGGATCACTTCGGCGCCTCTGCGCCGGCGGGCCAGCTGTTCAAGGAGTTCGGCTTCACGTGCGAAAACGTGGCTGCCACCGCGCTCAAGGTGCTGGGCAAGTAAGCTGAGATAAGCATAGCGATATGATACTGGGCCGGGCGGCGCATGAAGGTGCGCTGCCCGGCCCGGTCTGTCAAATGGGGTGGTCGGGGGAGCAGGCTCCCATCCGAAG
>JBJEUC010000028.1:0-1503 GCA_051883635.1 Candidatus Fimadaptatus sp. | reverse complement strand
CGTATGCCCACCACCTGCCCGCTCACGCCGTCGCGCAGCAGCTCCACCGCGCGCGCGCCCAGGCGGCTGGCCAGATTGCGGTCCGCCACGGTGGGACTGCCGCCGCGCTGAAGGTAGCCCAGCACCGTGGCGCGGGTCTCCTGGCCGGTGGCCGCCTGCAGTATGCGCGCCAGCAGCTGGCTGTTGAACCTTTCGTCCGGCATGAGCGGCGGCAGCGTAATGCCCATCTCGTCGCCAAAGCGCTCCATGTCGAACTCCGCCATGGAATCCCAGGCGCCCTCGGCCACCACGATTATGCTGGTCATCTTGCCCTTGTCTATCGAAGTGACTATCTTGTTGACCACGCCCTCTATCGACCACGGCGCCTCGGGCATGAGTATCACCTCCGCGCCGCAGGCCAGGCCGGAGTTGAGCGCCAGGTCGCCGCAGTGCCGCCCCATGACCTCGATTATGCTAATGCGGTCGTGGGACATGGAGGTCTCGCGGATGCGGTTTATGTTTTCGCAGATGGTGTTGAGCGCCGTATCGTAGCCTATCGACATGTCGGAAAACGGCAGGTCGTTGTCTATCGTGCCGGGGATGCCGATCGTGGGAAAGCCCATGTCGTTGAGCCTGCCCGCGCCGGCGAACGTGCCGTCGCCGCCTATGCAGATGAGGCCCTCCACGTTGAGCGTGCGCAGGTTGGCAATGGCGCGGCGCTGGTTCTCTATCTTTAGGAACTCCTCGCAGCGCGCGGTCTTGAGGAAGGTGCCGCCGCGGTGGATTATGTCGCCCACCTTGCGCAGATCCAGCTCCTCAAAGTCGTCGGTGGCATTGGGGCTGAGGCGCAGCAGCCCATTGTAGCCGCGCTTTACGCCCACCACGCTCATGCCGAAGTACAGAGCCGTCCTGACAACCGCGCGTACCGCGGCATTCATGCCGGGCGCGTCGCCTCCGCTGGTAAGAACACCTATGCGCCGCATTTTACAACACTCCTTACGAATATCAGCATGTCATGAACCCGCGCTCGGCCAGCAGGCTGCGCGCCTCGGCGGATTCGCTCTTCAGTACCACTATCTCGTACAGGTTCTCCTGCGCCGGCAGATTGCGATATACCGGATGCGCCTTTGCTATCAGGCCTTCGCTGGTAAGCATATCGATTATGCGATCTGCGCACTCCTCGCTGCGAGCCATATGTATCACCAGCCAGACCGATTGCGTCCCCTTCATCTGATAAGGCACCTCCGCGCATGTCTAGTCCCTGCATCGTATATATTTTACCATAATGGCGGCGATTTTGCGCGGATAAGGCGAAATTTTAGGCCCGTCCGCCATGTTAATTCTTGCTTCCGCCGTTTTTCGCCCTGTCTGGGGTCGCATGAGCGCTCCCCCCACCGCATCGACATGCCAAGGCCCCCGCGCTTCCTCCGCCCAAGCGGATGAGCGCGGGGGCCCCGTATGCTATTCGCCCTCGCCCGGCATATCGGGCCCGGCCGTGGCGTCCGGCGCGGGTGACGCGGCTGC
>JBJEUC010000027.1:0-6116 GCA_051883635.1 Candidatus Fimadaptatus sp. | reverse complement strand
AACCAGCTGGGCAACATCTCCTCGCCCGAGCCGCGCATGCTGGTCATCGCGCCCTGGGAGACCAAGCTGATATCCGCCATCGAAAAGGCGATACAGAAGAGCGACATAGGCATCAATCCCTCCAACGACGGCAAGGTCGTGCGCCTGGTGGTGCCCGAGCTCAACGAGGAGCGCCGCAAGGAGCTGTGCAAGCAGGTCAAGAAGATGGTCGAGGACGCCAAGGTGGCGCTGCGCGCCATCCGCCGCGACTCCATGGAGCATCTCAAGAAGATGAAGAAGGACTCCGTGATAACCGAGGACGACCAGAAGCGCGCCGAGGAGGAGCTGCAGAAGGCCACAGACGCCGCCAGCAAGGAGTGCGACAAGCTGGGCGCCGAAAAGGAAAAGGAAGTCATGAGCGTATGACGGTGGGCCTTCGGCTGGACGCGGCGCTGCGCGCGCTGGGCGATGCGGCATCGGACGTGCGCGTTGCGTTCACCTCCGCGCCGCGCAGGGCGGTCGACCCGGCCGCGTCCGGCGGACCGGCCTGCGGGTATGTCGCGCGCGTGGTGCGCGAGCGTCCCGGCGAGCTGATATGCGCCTGGTTTTACGAACCGCAGCCCGGCAGCGCCGACGGCCTCTCCGCGCGCGCTTCGGAATAAACATCGGCCAACGTGGGCCCGCAGGTGCGCTTTATGCTCACATGCGGGCCCGTTTTGCCATGGCCCGCGAATTTAAGTTAATTCTAATCGGAAGGAACGTACATGCAAACCAATATACATTTATGCGACACAAAAATGCCGCGCCATATTGCTATAATAATGGACGGCAACGGCCGCTGGGCCCAGAAGCGCCTGCTCCCCCGCGCCGCCGGACACCGCGCGGGCGTGGAAGCGCTGCGCAATGTCATAACCCGCTGCGACGAGCTGGGCATAGAGGCCCTGACGGTGTACGCCTTTTCCACCGAAAACTGGGCGCGCTCCAAAGAAGAGGTGGGCGCGCTGATGTCCCTGCTGCTGGAGTACTTTACGCGCGAGCTGGACGAGCTGCACCAAAAAAACGTGCGCATACTGATACTGGGCGACGTGGACGGCCTGCCGCCCCGGCAGCGCGACGCCGTGCGCGCCGCAATGGAGCGCACATGCGCAAACACCGGGCTCAGGCTGAACATCGCGCTCAACTACGGCTCCCGCGCCGAGCTTGCGCGCGCCGCGCGCGCGCTGGCCGACCGCGCCGCCCGGGGCGAGATAGCGCCCGGCGATATCGACGAGCGGATGCTCGAGAGCGAGATGTACACCGCGGGGCTGCCCGAGGTGGATCTGCTCATACGCACCAGCGGCGAGCAGCGCCTGAGCAACTTCCTGCTCTACCAGCTGGCCTATGCCGAATTTGTATTCGACCCCATTCTCTGGCCCGACTACGACGCTGAGGCCCTTGACCGCGATATCGCCGAGTTCCAGCGCCGCCAGCGGCGCTTCGGCGGCCGCTGACGGGCCGGTCATATAAAACAAAATTGTTGGAGTGACGTCTATGCGCATCAGGATAATCACCGGCGTGGTTCTGAGTCTGTTTTTTGCCTCGCTCATATACTTTCAGGGATGGTACTTCCGCATAGTCGTCATGCTGGCTTCGGCGTTTTGCATGTTCGAGCTGTACGATGCCTTCCGCAAAAAGGGCATGCAGCCCATACAGTGGCTGTGCGTGGCGTATCCGGCGGCGCTGCTGGGCGCGTATGAGCTGGGCAGCCACTTCGGCTACCGTGAAGCGCTGCTCATGCCGGTCATGCTCATGTTCTCGATGGTCTCGCTGGTGGTGATGGTGGCGCGCAAGGAGGCCGATTACCCCTCGCTCTCGGCCACCATGTTCACGATGATATACCCGGGGCTGATGCTGTCGCTTTTGTACCCGCTGATGGACATCGGCGAGCACGGCATGGCCACGCTCGCGCTCACGCTGAGCATGACGATAGCCTTTGCGGGCGACGTCGCCGCCTACTGCGTGGGCATACGCTGGGGCAAGCACAGGCTGTGCCCCAACATATCGCCCAAGAAGACGGTCGAGGGCGCGCTGGCGGGGCTTTGTGCGTCCACGCTGTGGTCCATGGCCGTTGCGATAGTCGCCGGCTTCTTCATAGAGGGCCTGCCGCCGCTGTGGCACTTCACCGCGCTGGGTCTCGTCGCCGGCGTATGCTCGCAGTGCGGCGACCTCACCGCGTCGATAGTCAAGCGCTACTGCGGGGTAAAGGACTACGGCACCATATTCCCCGGTCACGGCGGCATGATGGATAGGCTGGACGGAGCGCTGTTCAATATCGTGGTGGTATATGTGTACTTCCGGCTCATTATGATATAGGCCCGGCCGTTTGTCGGGACATCAGGAGTGTGTTTACTGTATGAAGCTTGCTTTGCTGGGCGCCACCGGCTCGATAGGCCGCCAGACGCTGGACGTAATGGCGCGGCACCGCGACTCGATAGAGCTTGCGGCCGCCACCTGCGGCTCGGACGTGCGCGCGCTGGAGGAGGTCGTTTCCGGCTTTGCCCCCGCGCTCAGGGGCGTATGCCGCCCGCCCGAGGGCTTTGCGCCCGGCGCGGGCTGGGTGTGCGGCGCGGACGCCAACGAGCGCGCGATACTGGAGAGCGGCTGCGACACCGTGCTGGACGCGATAGTCGGCATGGCGGGCATGAACCCGGTGATGACGGCGCTCACCAGCGGCCGGCGCGTGCTGCTGGCCAACAAGGAGGCGCTGGTGGCGGGCGGCGAGCTGGTTATGAGCGCCGCGCGCGCGCTGGACAGCCGGATGGGCCTTGCGCCCCGGGGGCACATGCCGCCGCACAGCCTCACCCCGATAGACAGCGAGCACAGCGCCATATTCCAGTGCATGGCCGGCCACCCCGAGCGGGTAAAGCGCCTGATACTGACGGCCAGCGGCGGGCCCTTCCGCACCTGGAGCCGGGAGGCCATACGCGAGGCCACGCCCGAGGCGGCGCTCAACCACCCCACCTGGCGCATGGGGGCCAAGGTCACAGTGGACAGCGCCTCGCTCATGAACAAGGGGCTGGAGGTCATAGAGGCCTGCCGCCTGTTCTCGATAGAGCCCGAACGCGTGCAGGTGCTGGTGCATCCGCAGAGCATAGTGCATTCGATGGTCGAGTTCGAGGACGGCGCGGTGCTGGCGCAGCTGGCCGTGCCCGACATGCGCGGGCCGATAGCCTACGCGCTGGGCTGGCCGGAGCGGATAGAGGCGGGGCTCGCGCCGCTCGAGCTGGCGGGGCGCTCGCTTACCTTTGAAGCGCCCGACCTTGAGCGCTTCCCCTGCCTGGGCCTGGCATACGAGGCGCTGCGCGCGGGCGGCGGCGCGCCCTGCGTGATGAACGCGGCGGACGAGGCCGCCGTGGCGGCCTTCCTGCGCGGCGGGATAGCCTTTGGCGAGATAGCGGGCATAATAGAGGATGCGCTTGCGCACTTTGCGGGCGCGCCCGTGGAAAGCGTCGCCCAGCTCACGGAGCTGGGGCGCGAGGCCTATGCCTGGGCCGAGGCGCGGGCAAAAGTTTAGTCCGGAGGAGCTTGTATGACATTTGTCAGTATAGTGGGAGCGATACTCGTGCTGGCGGCCTGCGTGCTGCTGCATGAGCTGGGCCACTTTGTCTCGGCGCTGGCGCTGGGCATACCTGTGGAGGAGTTCTCGATAGGCTTTGGCCCCAGGCTCGTGCAGTTCCGCTTCCGCGGCATAAGGTATTCGCTCAGATTGATATTCCTGGGCGGCTATGTGCGATACGCCATGGACGAGAGCGACGTGGTGGGCGCGCCCGCCGGGTCTGCGCCCGACGCCGAGGACGCAACGGTGGATCGCCGCACCTACCTCAGCCAGCCCGCGTGGCGGCGCTTCGTAAGCGTGCTGTGCGGCCCTCTGATGAACTTCGTGCTGGCGTTCGCCGTTGCCGTGGCGCTGTACGCCACGCTGGGCAACCCCATGACCGTTCCGCGCATAGCGCAGTACGCCACCGATTCGGCGGCCTACGCGGCGGGCATGCAGCCGGGCGACATAATCGTTGCGGTGGACGGCAGCGAGGTCAGCTACGATACCGACGGCGCGCAGCGCGTGGTGGAGGCCATATCCGCCTGCGGCGGGCAGGCGCTGGATATCGCCGTGGAGCGCGGCGGCGAGCGCGTGGAGCTGAGCGTGACACCCGCGTATGACTCCGCCAGCGGGCGCTACATGATAGGCGTGACCTTCGGTACCGCCTATTCGCCCTGCTCGCCGGGCGAGGCCCTCAGCCGCGCGGGCAGCTATCTCGTCAACGTGACAAGCGAGATGTACCGGTCCCTGGGGAGCCTGTTCACCAGCTCCGTGCCGATAGACGAGCAGCTGACCGGGCCCGTGGGCACGGTGCAGATAATCTCCGAAAACGTGCAGCGCGGCGGATTGGATACGCTCAACATAATCATGCTCATATCGCTCAACTTCGGCATACTCAACCTCCTGCCCATACCCGGGCTGGACGGCTCCAAGCTGGTGTTCCTGATTATCGAGATGATACGGCGCAAGCCCATAGCGCCCAGCCGCGAGGCGGTGGTCAACCTGATAGGGCTGGCGCTGCTGTTTGGCCTGATGATATTCGTGACGTACAAGGACGTGGCAAAACTTATTACCGGATAGCAGCGGGGTCGGCGCGCAGAGCGCTCGGCCCGAGATGGAGGCAGAACATGAGCAGCAAAAGCGTAACAGTGGGCGGAGTAAAGATAGGCGGCGGCGCGCCGGTATCCATACAGTCCATGACCAACACCGACACGCGCGACCGCTACGCCACCCTGCGCCAGATAGAGGCGCTCTACGAGGCCGGTTGCCAGATAGCCCGCGTGGCCGTGCATGACGAGGCGTGCGTGCGCTCGGTGCGCTACCTGGTGGACCACAGCCCCATACCGCTGGTGGCGGACATACACTTCGATTACCGCCTGGCCATAGGCGCGATAGAGAACGGCATCGCCAAGGTGCGCATCAACCCCGGCAACATCGGCTCGCAGGAGAACGTGCGCCGCCTGGCCGACTGCCTGAAGGCGCACCACGTGCCGGTGCGCATAGGCGTGAACTCCGGCTCCATCGAGAAGGAGATACTGCAAAAGTACGGCGCCAGCGCCGAGGGCATGGTGGAAAGCGCGCTCAAGCACGCCTCCTATCTGGAAAAGGAGGGCTTTGACGACATAGTGCTGTCGATGAAGTCGTCCGACGTGCGCACGACGGTGGAAAGCTACCGGCTGGCGCGGCGCAGGTGCGATTACCCGCTGCACGTGGGCGTGACCGAGGCCGGACTGCCCGCGGACGGCATGGTCAAGTCGGCCATAGGCATAGGCGCGCTGCTGCTGGACGGCGTGGGCGATACCATCCGCGTGTCCCTCACCGCCGACCCGGTGGAGGAGATAGCCGCCGCGCAGAAGATACTGCGCGCGGTGGGCCTGCTCGAGGACTCGGTGGAGGTCATCTCCTGCCCCACCTGCGGCCGCACGCGCATAGACGTGGCCGGTATAGCCCGGCGCGTATTCGACGGCACGCGCCACATCAAGCGCCCGCTCAAGGTGGCCGTGATGGGCTGCGTGGTGAACGGCCCGGGCGAGGCCCGCAACGCAGACATAGGCATCGCCGGGGGCGGCGGCTGCGGCGCGCTCTTCCGCAAGGGCGAGCGGCCCGTAAAGGTGGAGGGCGACCTGGCGCAGATACTGCTCAGCGCCATAGAGGACGAGGTAGCGCGCATGGACGGCAGCGAGGCACATATCTGACCCGCACCGCGCACGCTTAAGCGCGAAGCGCTCATAATCGTGATTGCTATAAAACCGCACGCCACTCAGGAGGCGTGCGGTTTTTCGTATGCCCAGTCGCCCCTGCGGTGGAGCACCGCAACGCCGTAGACCCGCGCGTAGCTCTCTGCCCACGCCGCGCCACACAGTACCACCGCCCCCACGCACGCGGCAGTTGCGCGGCCCAAGCCGCGCAGGCACCGCGCTGTAGCCCAGCATCGATAGCGCCCCTGCGCCAGCGCGCTGCGCCAGAACGCCGCGCCCCGACGCCTCTATCCCCATAGCGGAGCGACGGCGTTTCAAGGGGTAATAGGAGAATCCAAGGAGGATTTAGGGGGAAATCGCAA
>JBJEUC010000026.1:0-1507 GCA_051883635.1 Candidatus Fimadaptatus sp. | reverse complement strand
AAATCCTCCTTGGATTCTCCTATTACCCCTTGAAACGCCGCCGCTCCGCTATGGGTTGGAGGCGCCGGAGCGCCGCGCTTTAGCGCGGCGCTCCGGCGTTGGGGCAAGGGTGGGTGTGTTGGTTTGCGTTCGTGTGCTTGAATAGTGGGATTGGCTTTTTCGTTTGGTTGGCATTGTTGCCTTTTCTTATGGGAGTTATGCCCATCGCGGGGGCGCGACAGCGCCCCTGCTTCAGGCAAACACCAGCTGGACCAGCAGCATATAGGCTATCGTGCCGCCGAATATGCTTATCAGCGCGTTGCGCCGCCACAGGTGCAGCGCCACCACCAGCGCGCACGCTATAAGCTCCGGCAGGCCGAAGCTGTACGTGAGGAACGATATGTCCTTCAGGCAGTAGACCACCAGCATCGCCATTATCGCCGGGGGCAGCACGCGCCCCAGGTACAGCACCATGTCGGGCACGCGCCTGTTGCCGAACACCAGGAACGGCACCGCGCGCGTGGCGAAGGTAACTGCACCCAGCACCAGCAGCGTGAGCGCGTACTCGGCCGTAGAGAGCACCGGCGCCACCTCGTTCATCTGAGCGCACCTCCCTGATAGCTTTCTATGCCCCGCCGCGAGGCCATCAGCACGGCCAGCAGCAGCAGCATGCCGCCCAGGAGCATGTTGTCCGGCAACAGCGCGCGCATGACCAGCGCGCAGGCCGCGCCTATCAGCGCGGGCAGGCGGTTGTTGCGCACGCGCAGCTGGTCGATGAGTATCGTTATGAACAGCGCGGTGAGCGAGAAATCGAGGCCCCGGGTGTTGATGGGCAGCAGCATGCCTATGGCCGCGCCTATCACGCCGCCCGCTATCCAGTAGGCATGGCACAGCAGCTGCACGCGGAAGTTGTACTCCGCGCGATCCGCGCCCTTAGGCACATTGCCCGAGGTGAGCAGCGCGTAGGCCTCGTCGGTCAGCTCGAATATCATCATGAACTTGTACTTTCCGGCGTGGGCATACTCGTCCAGCAGCGACAGGCCGTATACCATATGGCGCGCGTTCAGGAAGAAGGTGGCCAGCGCCATTTCCAGCAGCGACGCGCCCGCGGCCAGCATCTGCGCCGCCAGGAACTGGCCCGAGCCCGCGTAGAGCACCACCGACATCGCGCCCGCCTCCAGCGCGTTATACCCGGCGTAGTTGATAAGCAGGCCAAAGGCCGAGCCCAGCGCCAGATACCCGCACAGCACGGGTACCGTAGCCTTGAATGCCGCGCGCCACATTGCGCCCGGCTGCATACCGTGTGACATAGTTTTCCTCCGAATTGCAATAAGTGAAATGCCCTGCGCCCCGGAGCCGACGCCTCATTGCGCGCTCCGGCAGGGCTCCGCGCGGACGCGCTGCGTCCGCGCGGCCCCTGCAGGCCGTATCCCTATGATAAACCCGAAAATTATACGGCGCGTTGCCGAAATGCTAACTTTTGGCGCAGCGCACATATTTATGCATATTCAGCATCAACGAGCGCGTT
>JBJEUC010000025.1:0-1510 GCA_051883635.1 Candidatus Fimadaptatus sp. | reverse complement strand
ATGTCGGTCATGCTCACCGAGCGCATATCGCCGGAGCTGATGACCTGCTTTGACGTGGTGGCCTCGGGGCGGTACCCCTATACCAACCGCTTTGGCCAGCTCACGCCCGACGACCGCAGGATAGTGGAGGAGAGCCTTGACCGGGTGCGCGCGCTGGACCTGGCCCGGCGGCCCTTCAGCCGGCTGAGCGACGGCCAGCGCCAGCGGGTGCTGCTGGCGCGCGCCATATGCCAGCAGCCGGAGATAATGGTGCTGGACGAGCCCACCTCCTATCTGGACATACGGCACAAGCTGGAGCTGCTGGACATACTGGCGCAGATGGTGCGCGAGGACGGCATATCGGTCGTGATGTCGCTGCACGAGATAGACCTGGCCGCCCGGGTCAGCGACCGCGTGCTGTGCGTGACGGGCGACCACGCGGTGCGCGAGGGCACGCCGGAGGAGGTGTTCCGCGCGGATACGATATCCGAACTGTACGGCCTTGAGGATGGCAGCTACAACGAGAGCTTCGGCAGCGTGGAGCTGAAGCGGCCCTCGGGCGAGCCGCGCGCGTTCGTGCTGGCGGGCGGCGGGTACGGCGTGGGGCTGTTCCGCCGCCTGCAGCGCCGCCGTGAGCCCTTCGTGGCCGGCATACTTGCCCGCAGCGACGTGGACTGGGCCGTGGCGCGCCAGCTGGCCGCGCGCGTGGTGGAGCTGCCGCCCTTTGGCGCGGTGGACGACGCGGCGCTTGCGCGGGCGCGCGCCGAGCTGGACGGCTGCGAGCGGCTCCTGCTTACGGGCGCGCCGTTTGCGGGGGGCAACGCGCGCGCGCGGGAGCTGGTCGAGTATGCGCGCCTGACTGGCAAGCGCGTGGAGGACATGTCATCCGGGCATGAGCCCGGCTGAGGAATAACATTGCAAGAGATGCGGAGGGGTTTGCCATGCGTCCTATGGAGATAGAGCAGCGCAGTCTGGAGATAATCGAAAGCGAGCTTCAGGTCGAGCTGCCGGAGGAGATAAAGCCCATCGTCAAGCGCGTGATACACGCCACGGCGGATTTTTCGTTTGCGGAGTCGCTGCACTTCACGCCGGGCGTGGTGCCGTTCATGCGGGGCCTGATGAAGCGCGGCGCGCAGGTCGTGACCGATACCAACATGGCCCTGGCGGGCATCAACAAGGCCGCCGCGGGCCGGCTGGGGCTCAGGCTCAGCTGCATGATGGCGGATGAGGCCATCGCCGCCGAGGCGCGCGAGCGCGGCGTCACTCGCGCCACCGTGTGCATGGAGCGCGCGCTGGAGCTGCCCGGGCCGCTGCTGCTGGTGTGCGGCAACGCGCCCACCTTCCTGTTCCCGCTGATAAGCAGCGCGCGGCGCGACGACGTGGCCGCGATAGGCGTGCCGGTGGGCTTCGTAAACGTCTGCGAGGCCAAGCAGGAGCTGTGGCAAAGCGGCGTGCCCTGCATCGCGGCGCTGGGGCGGCGCGGCGGCAGTAACGTGGCGGCGGCGATAGTCAACGCGCTCATGTACGGCAT
>JBJEUC010000024.1:0-1514 GCA_051883635.1 Candidatus Fimadaptatus sp. | reverse complement strand
GAGGAGGGCTGCGGCTGGCAGCGCATACCGCATGTGTTCCAGTGGCCGTTCTACGCCATCGATTACGCGCTGGCGCAGGTGTGCGCGCTGCAGTACTGCCGCTGGATGAAGCAGGATGCGGCGGCCGCCTGGCAAAGCTATCTGGACTTTTGCCGCCGGACCGGCACACTGACCTTCCCGGAGCTGGTGCGGGCGGCGGGGCTTGAGGACCCCTTTGCGGAGGACACGCTGGCGGGCCTGGT
Organism: Candidatus Fimadaptatus sp.; assembly: GCA_051883635.1. GTDB lineage: Bacteria > Bacillota > Clostridia > Christensenellales > Aristaeellaceae > Fimadaptatus. Next base: position 1,272 of record JBJEUC010000024.1, on the reverse strand, counting down.
GGACTGGCTCGAGCGTTCCCTGATGTAATGCGGGGCCGGGCAAGCGTACCCGGGCGACCGCGCGGCGTGCGCAGATAGGTTTCCCTGTGACCGGACATCACGCCGGTCACACGACGATAAAGAGAAAAGAGGATGGTACATGAAGGCGAAGAAGTTTTTGGCTTTGGTACTGACATTGGTGCTTTGCGGCAGCATTGCCGCGGGCGTCGCGCAGGCGGAGGGGGACACCTATACCTATAACAGCTACGCTGGCAATACGCCCACCACCTGGAACAATCACGACTCATCGGTCGTGGAGTTCATCACCAACTATACCGAGATAAACCTGTGGTCGCTCGTGCTGAACGATACCGCCGACGGCTACGAATGGGTCTGCGAGATGGCCGCCGAGGAGCCGGAGGACGTGACGAGCCAGTACGCCGGCGATGCAAAGTGGGGCATTCCCGAGGGCGCTGCGGAGGGCTATGCCTGGCGCGTTGCGCTCAACCCCGAGGCGCGCTGGGAGGACGGCACTCCCATCAATGCCGACAGCTACATTTACTCTATGCAGCAGTGCCTCAATCCGAACATGAACAACTACCAGGCCTCCGTGTACTACTCCTCGCTGCCCATATACAACGCGGAGAACTACGCAAAGTCCGGGCAGGGCTCGGCCCTGAACCTCGTGGCGGATGTGGAGACCTATGAGTTTGCCGAATATGGCGATGCGCCGCTGTATATTAGCTTTACCCAGCCCACCAGCGCCTTCTGGGGCTATTCCGCCGCGGACTACTATCCCGGCAGCGAGGCCTGCTATGTGAACGAGGCCGGCGAGGACCTCTACCAGAAGTACGGCGGCGAGGATTACGTGCCCGTCACCGACGAGGTGATAGCGGACATCAACTACATGCTGGCCTATGGCTGGGAGTGGGGCGAGGATCCGAACAACTATCTGTACATGGCGTTCTACGAGACGGAGCTGAAGGCCGTGTCCTGGGAGGACGTGGGCTTTTTCAAGACCGGCGATTACGAGCTGACCGTCATTCTGCGCAATCCGCTGACCCCGTATTTCTTCAAGTACAACAGCTACGCGTTTGCGCTGGTGAACGAGGCGCTCTATGAGGCCGGCAAGCAACAGTCCGGCGACATGATAAAGACCAACTACGGCACCTCTGCGGACACCTACATGTCCTATGGGCCTTACAGGCTGGCCAGCTTCCAGGCCGACAAGGAATACCGCCTGACCCGCAACGAGAACTGGTACGGCTGGACGGACGGCAGGCATGAGGGCCA
>JBJEUC010000023.1:0-1515 GCA_051883635.1 Candidatus Fimadaptatus sp. | reverse complement strand
TGGGCTAAGGGCGCTTTACTCAATATTTACAGATTGGAGCTCGCGGCACTGTTCACAACCCAGTTACATTAGAGTGTAGGAATCTGCCACAGTCCTGACCCGCCAATATGCTATCATGCCCTCAAACAGGCGGCATGTGCTGTACAGGAGGTAACGATATGGAAAACACTCGCGCGGGCTACCGCGTACTGATAGCGGATGACGACGCCAATGTGCATCAGTCGCTGAACGTATATTTCCGCAAGGAAGGCTACGACGTGATATCCGCCTTCGACGGCGAGGAAGCCATCGAAAAGGCCAAGTCGGCCCATCCCGACATGATAGTGCTGGACATAATGATGCCCAAGCTGGACGGACTGGCCGTGTGCCGCGAGATACGCCGCGAAATGACCACCCCGATAATCATGCTCACCGCCAAGGGCGAGGAGATAGACAAGCTGCTGGGCCTGGAGCTGGGCGCGGACGATTACATAACCAAGCCCTTCTCCCCGCGCGAGGTGGTGGCGCGCATAAAGGCCGTGCTGCGCCGCATACACGAGCAGCGCGACGAAAAGAAGAACACCGAGCTGCGCATAGACAATCTGGAGATAAACATGGCCTCCTTCACCGTCAAGCTGGACGGTCAGGTGGTCCCCTGCACGCCCAAGGAGATAGAGATAATCTGGTGCCTGGCCAGCAATCCGGGGTTGGTGTTCTCGCGCGAGCACCTGCTGCAGAGCATATGGGGCTACGACTTCCTGGGCGACACGCGCGCCGTGGACAGCCACATAAAGCGCATACGCGCCAAGCTCTGCCGCGACACCAATCATTGGGACATAAAGACCGTATGGGGAGTTGGCTATCGCTTTGAAATGGTTTCGTGATTCGGCCGAGGGCCAGCCGCGCGCAGCCGCAAAGCGCGCACGGTCGGAAAAACAGCATAGCAGACACACCAAGGCGGGAGCGCGTGCAAAACGTGCGCCCGCCAAAAAGCATCTTCTGCGCAACCGCGTGCGCGCGCTGCTGGGCAAGCCGCCGCTTGCCGAGACCCCGCCCCGCCGCACGCGCCTGTTTACGCAGATGCTGCTCAGCTTCATATGCCTCACCGCCGTCACCTCGCTTATAGCCGGTATGCTAAACGTTACTCTTGTGCGCAACTACGTGCAGGATTCGTCCATGGAGACACTGCTCGACCGCGCCGCCGACATAGCGGAGCTGATGCAGCGTCCGGGCGGCAGCCTCAAGGTGATAAACGTGCAGCAGCTGGACGAATGGGAGCGGCTGACCAACGCGCAGGTGATACTGATAAACACCGACATGACGCTGGTCACGCGGCAGACGCTGCGCAACCGCCGCCTGACCGTGACCGTCGCGGTGGAGGACGCCGAGGCCACCGCCGCCCCCACCGCCGCAGGCAGCTCCGCCGACGCGGACGCCGGCACACAGATACTCAGCGCGATAGATTACGCGCTGGTCGCGGGCGTGCTGGCCGGCGACACCGTGGCCGACGTGCGCCAGTTCGACTTCATGGAGGGC
>JBJEUC010000022.1:0-1517 GCA_051883635.1 Candidatus Fimadaptatus sp. | reverse complement strand
GCCGCCGGAGGCTGCCACGCGGCTGCTGCCGCAGCCATAAGCGGCGCAAGAACGCCGCCGCGAAAGCCACAACGAAAAGGCAGAACACAAAGCAACACACCTACCCCTTGCCTGTGTCAGCAGCGCGCCGCGTTATCACGCGCCGCTCTGCTGCTCGGAGTTTTATGTCTTGTTGCCCGGCAACCATTGTGATATAATGTCGGTGAAAATGGGCGCTGCGAGGCGCAAAAGGGCGGGAGGATCTGTTATGATACGCGTGACGGTATGGAACGAATACGAACATGAGCGCAACGAGGAGCGCGTGGCAAAGGTGTACCCCAAGGGCATACACGGCGCCATAGCCGAATTCCTGGGCCGCGAGCAGGACATTGAGGTGCGCACGGCTACGCTGGATCAGCCCGAGCACGGCCTCACCCAGGAGGTGCTCGACTCCACCGACGTGCTCATCTGGTGGGGCCACATGGCGCATGAGAAGGTCTCCGACGAGGTGGCGCTGCGCGTCAAAAAGCGCGTACTGGAGGGCATGGGCTTCATCGCGCTGCACTCCGCCCACGCCAGCAAGCCGTTCCGCCTGCTCATGGGCACCAACACCGGCACCCTGCGCTGGCGCGAGAACGACGAGCTGCAGCGCTACTGGGTGGTCGCGCCCGGCCATCCGATAGTCGCGGGCCTGGGCGAGTACTTCGAGATACCCCGGGACGAATCCTACGGCGAATACTTCGACATACCTCAGCCAGATCTGCAGGTGTTCATCTCCTGGGTGCAGGGCGGCGAGGTGTTCCGCTCGGGCTGCTGCTGGCGGCGCGGCGCGGGGCGCATATTCTACTTCCAGGGCGGCCACGAGACTTACCCCATCTATTACCAGAGCGAGGTCCAGCGCGTGATAGTCAACGCCATACACTGGGCCGCACAGCGCGAGTGCGAGGTGGAGCTGAAGGAGGCGCGCCACTGCAAGGTCACGCCCAATGAGCTGGCCGGGATCTGATGACCATGCGGCGGGAGAACTTGCCCGCCCCTGAAATTACCGCATGAATGCATGAGCAGGCTCATGGTTCGCATATGAGCGGGCTGTGGGCCTGCTCTTTCAGTTGCGGAGTGCCGCCGACCAGCCGACAGGGGGCAGGGGTGCGCGGCGGCAACGGCGTGTACTCCCCTTCCGGCAGCTGCGTAAGCAAGCGCATTCCCGCTCCGCCTGCCGCCCGGACATGCGCAGCGCTCCGGCGGAAACTGTCCTGAGCGACGGCAATGGGGCGGCGGAGCCTTCCCGCGCCAGCAATCCCGCCATCCCATGCCGACGAACCAAAGCCCCCGACCCGCAAGTAAACGGGCCGGGGGCGAATGCGTCTTTGCAGGGTTGCGGCGGGCTGCGCCTATTTGTCCGGCTTGCGGGCGGGCCTGCCGTCCGGCGGGGAGGGCGGCGCGTCGGCGGGAGTGCGCGCGCTGCGCGTGGGCACGTACACCTTAACGTCGTCGTCGGGCTTTGCTCTGGGCGGCCGGGCCGCGTCCGGGGCGGCCTC
>JBJEUC010000021.1:0-6157 GCA_051883635.1 Candidatus Fimadaptatus sp. | reverse complement strand
GCCTGCGCCATCAGCGTGAACAGGCCCACGGTCTTGAGCGTCACGGTCTTGCCGCCGGTGTTGGGGCCGGTTATCACCAGCGTCGTGAACTCCGCGCCCAGCCAGATGTCGGAGGGCACCACCTTCTCCGGGTCCAGCAGCGGATGCCGGCCGCGGATTATGCGCAGATAGCCCCTGTCGTTGAGCCTGGGCTGCACGCCGCGCATGCTGCGGCTGAGCTGCGCCTTGGCGAAGGCGAAGTCCAGCTGCGACAGTATCGTGAGGTTGGAGCGCAGCGAGTCGCATTCGGGCGCTATCTGCTGCGTAAACGACATCAGTATCCGCTCTATCTCCTGCTTCTCCTTGCCCATCAGCTCCTTGAGGTCGTTGTTTATCTCCACGATGGCCATGGGCTCGATGAAGAGCGTGGCGCCGGTGGCGCTCTGGTCGTGTATCAGGCCGGGCACCGCGCCGCGGCATTCGGCCTTGACCGGTATCACATAGCGGCCGTTGCGCACGGTTATGATAAAGTCCTGCAGGTACTTCTGCGTATTGGGATTGTGTATGTACGAGTTCAGGCGCTCGCGTATCTTGTCGTTGGCGGTGCGTATCTTGCGGCGCAGGTCGTACAGCTCGGGACTGGCGTGGTCGCTCATCTCGTCCTCGGATATGATGGCGGCCTCTATGTCCTCCTCCAGCTGCCTGAACGAGTTGAGCCCGCTGGCCAGCTGCGTGATGTAGGGCGTGTTGTCGCGCTCGGTCACCAGGGCCGCCCGCGCCACCCTGCCCGCGCGCATGAACGCCGCCACCGCCAGCAGCGCCTTCATGCTCAGCGCCGAGCCTATCTCGGCCAGGCGCAGATAGGGCCGCACGTCCTCGAAGCCGGTCATGGGATGCGAGCCCACGTAGGTCAGTATCACGCCGGCCTCCTCGGTCTCCTGCTGCCACAGCTGCGCGGTGGCCAGGTCGCTCGTGGGCTCCAGCGCGTCTATCAGCTCGCGCGCCGAATCCGACAGCGCCAGCGGCTTCATCATTTCCTTTATCTTGTTGAACTCAAGCACTCTCAGTGTGCGTTCCAGCATCTCTTTTCACCCCTGATATGCCGGCGGCGCTACCCGCGCTCCCCCGGCTGTTCATATATTGCCCTTATGCACGCAAGGTTGTCGGCGCTCTCGGTCAGCTCCACCAGGTTCCCCACAGCCGACAGGCTGCCCAGCGGCGGCATGTTCTCCAGCTCCGTGCCCCGCAATAGCTCCCTGATCGCCCCATGCACGCGATCCGCATCGGCGACGATTATGTCGCGCTCATAGTACTTGTGCAGCGCGGGCGATACCGGCGCGGTCAGACCCGCCTCATTGTGCAGCTCTATCATGGCCGCCTGCGCCCCGGCAATGGCGCGCTCGCGCTCAAGCGGGTCGCCCGTGCCCAGCGCCCGTTCCAGCAGCGGCGCCACCCTGCGCGCCGATTCCAGCCCGGCAAAGGCCGTGCCCAGCCACTTGGCGTAGGGCGCATAGCGGCGCTCGTACAAAAAGCACAGGTGCATTATCCGGTGCGCAAGGCGCGCGCATATTATCCGCGAGCCCAGCTCGTCGCCGCGGCTGGCCGTGCGCTTTACGAAGGCGCGCTCCTCGGACAGGCAGGCCCAGTCCGACATCAGCAGATACAGCCACACCTCGCGCGGATAGTAGTAAAACCCCCGCAGCTCGCGCTCCAGGCCCAGCCCGTCGTGGAACAGCCTGCCCTCGCGCAGCGCGAGCAGCTTGTGCTCGGACAGCGCCAGCCAGTCGGCCGCCCTCAGCCCCTGCGCGCCGGTCACGCCCAGCTCGGACGCCAGGTAGTCCCCAAACCCGCCTATCCATACAAGCGGATGCAGCTCCTCCCCGCCCTCGCGCATGACCGATATGCCACCTCCGTCGGGCGTGCCGAAGTCCACGGAGAAGCCCATGAAGCGCCGCGGCAGCTCCTGCGCCAGCGCCGCATATACCTCCCCGGCCCTGTGCGCCCAGCTCCCGTCCAGGAATATGTACAGGCGCGGCCCCCACATGTGGTCGCGCGACACCTCGTCGTCATAGCCCAGCACGTCCGAGCCAAAGCCCAGCAGCCCCGCCGAATACTCCATGCCGTCAAACCTGCGCGCGAGTATGCCCCGCACGCAGTCCTCGTAAAAGCGCCTGCACAGCTCCATTCCCTGCATACATTTCCTCCTGCAAGCGTATGCCGCCGGATCGGCGCTCCCGGAAGCAAGTTCCGCGCCGCACCAGCACCTCAGTTCGTTTGCGCGGATACACGCCGTCACGCGGAAGCTGGTGACTTGCCGCCGGATTCGTCATTTCGGAATCAAGTACCGCCCGCCGCAATACCGTTTGATTGGGCGGGTATGCGGCGACGTGCCGGAGCGGCCGACTTGCCACTGCAACACCCCAGTCCGCTTTGTCGGATACATGCCGCCGCGCGGGAGCAAATGACTTGCCGACGGATTTGCCATTTCGGAGACATGTCCCACGCCGTCGCAATACCGCAGCCCGCTTGGTCGGATGCACACCGCCGCGCGGGAGCGAATGACCTGCCGACGGATTTGCCATTGCGTAAGCATGTTCCGCGCCGTCGCGATACCGCCGCCCGCTTAGTCGGATGCACACCACCGTGCGGGAGCGAGTGACTTGCCGACGGATTTGCCATTTCGGAAGCAAGTACTGCGCCGTCGCAATGCTGCAGCTTAGTCTGCTGAACACCAACACGCGGGAGCGGGATAGCTTGCCGACGGATTTGCCATTTCGGAAGCAAGTACCGCTCCGCCGCAATACCGCAGCCTCGTCTGCTGCACGTCGCTGCCCGGGGGCGGTCAGCTTATCATCGAACCGCCACTATCCTTTCGGCGGTCGCGCATTACTGCTTCACGGCAGTGCCTTCCTGGAACTCCCTCCGCGCTGCCTCAATGTCCCATCGTCAGCCTATACCATCCACGCCCCGTTCCGCCGTCATTCCACGCCCCGGAAGTAGTGCCCCGCCGTAGCGCCGGGCACGCCTGCGTGGGCGTACGCGCGGCCCTGGGCGAGCGCCTCGACCGCCGTGCGCGCCTCCTGCGCCAGAGCGCGGCGCTCCGGCGCGCTCTCGCCAGTGAATATCAGCCGCACCGCGTCGCACGCGGGCAGCCTGCCCAGCCGCCCCAACAGGTCGTGCGGCGCGGAGTTGAGCACCTGCGCGTAGCAGCCGCTCGCGCCGCGATAGCGCGCCAGCGGGAAGCTCACGCGCTTGCGGTCCACCAGCGCGCAGTTCTTCAGCCCCCTGCCGCCGTCGCACAGGCGGCACTCGTCGTGCCGGGCGCGGCTCCGCGCGTTTACCGGGCAGTGTCGCAGGGTCATCAGCGTCGCGCGGCCATATACTATCAGCTCGCGCTCCAGCCCCTCGCAGTCGGCCGCGGCCAGCTCGGCGCAGCTGAGCTCCAGCGAGGCCGTCTGGCGCTTCAGTCCCAGCGCGCGCAGCAGCTCCAGCGTGCGCGCGTTCCAGGCGCTCAGGTTGGCGTCGCCCACCAGCTCGCCCGGCAGCCGCTCGGCCAGCTGCGCGATGTTCGTCAGCACGCAGCCCGCCAGCTCCGCCTCATGCGCGCGTACAAACCCGACCATGCCCTCCAGCTCGGCGCTGGTGAGCATGACCGGCAGGCGCAGGTATATGCGCGCGCCCTTTGGCCGCCCGGCAAACTCCCGCTCAAGGCTCGCCCTGTCCACGCGCTCGGGCTCCCAGTAGAGCGCATCGCCCAGCGCCGCGTCCGCCATATCGCCCGACTGCACTATCACGAGCGGCTGCGCGGCATGAGGCGCGCGGCGCTCCGATGCGGCCGCCCGGCGCGCCTCGCCGGGCGGCGGACAGCCGCGCCTGCGCCTGAGCACCTCGGCCTCAAATGCGTCCACTGCCGCGCGCCTGAGCTCGTTCAGCGCGGATACCGGCAAGAATGCCTCCGCATCCAGCTCCAGCTCCACCTGCCCGGCCCTGAGCGGCGTGCCGCCCAGCTTGCCCAGCTGCGCGCGCACCGCGTCCCGGCCCAGCGGCGCCTTGCGCGCCGGGCTGACCTGCGCGCCCTCAACGCGCACGCATACGTCCGCTATATCGGCATTGCGCGCATCCCCGGCGGCGCGCAGCTCCAGCTGAGCCGCCCCGCCCACGCGCAGCCCGGCCCGCATGTCCACGGGCACGCTCCTGTGCTCGCCCTGGCAGGCCTCATGCGCGCGCTCCAGCTGAGCGCTGCTGGCGGCGCGGTACACCTCCGCGCCCGCAAGCGCCTGCGGGTACTTCCTGAGCTCGGGCACGTCCAGCTCGGCCCTGCCCCGGCCCAGCGCCTGCTTCAGCTCAAAGCCGGTCTCCCGGTCGCCCAAGCGCAGCGATATCTGGTCGCCCGCGTCCAGCGCCGTGTCCAGCCGGAGCCGGAGCCTGCCGGCCCGGGCGCTTTCCACCTCGCCCACGCGCACGCCCATGTTGTTGGGGCGCGTGGGGTCGGTTATGTCGCTGTCCCGGAAGTGCGCGTCCAGATACGCGCGCGAAAAGCCGCCCCGGTTGAATATCTGCCGGAGCGCCAGCTCGTCGTCCGCGTCGGGCGCGTAGCGCTCCGGATGCTCCATGAGCGCGTCCAGCGCGCGGCGGTACACGCGCGTGACCTCGGCCACGTACTCGGGGCGCTTGAGCCGCCCCTCTATCTTCAGCGAGCATACGCCCGCGTCGCTGAGCGCCTTCAGCTCGCCCAGCATCATTATGTCGCGCGGCGACAGCAGGCAGCCCCGCGCCGCGTGCGCGCCGGTCAGCTCGTAGCTCAGCCGGCAGGGCTGCGCGCACATGCCGCGGTTGCCGCTGCGCCCGCCCACCAGGCTGGACATGAGGCACTGGCCCGAAAAGCACACGCACAGCGCGCCGTGCGCAAAGGTCTCTATCTCCACGCCCTGCCGCGCGCAGAGCGCTATCTCGTCCAGCGAGCATTCGCGCGCCAGCACCACCCGGTCGTAGCCCTGCGCGGCGGCAAAGCGCACTCCTGCGGCGCTGAAGCAGGCTGCCTGCGTGCTCATGTGCAGCCTGAGCCCGGGGCACAGCTCCTTCACCAGCCGCGCGCCGCCCAGGTCCTGCACTATCACGGCATCCGCGCCCGCCCGCGCGGCCTGAAGCGCCGCCCCGGCAAAGCCGTCCAGCTCACTCTGCTTTATCAGCGTATTGAGCGTTACATGCACCTTCACCCCGCGCGCATGGCAGTATTCCACCGCGCGCTCGAACTCGCCGTCGGTAAAGTTGCCCGCGCTCCGGCGGGCGTTGAAGCCGCCAAAGCCCAAATACACCGCGTCCGCGCCGCTCTGCACTGCGGCCACCAGCGCATCAAAGTTGCCCGCCGGCGATAACAGTTCCATATCTGCTCCTCATACCCGCCGCGCCCGTGCGGCTCGTTTATTCCGGCTGCGCCGTACCGGCCGGGCCCTCCGTGCTGTCCAGCTGCGCGCGCAGCGCGCACAGCTCGCGCTGCTGCCCGTCGCAGCGGCGCTCCAGCTCAAACTGCCTTTCGCGCAGGCCCAGCATGTCCCGGCGCAGGCGCGTGTTCTCGTCCTGCGCCAGGAACAGCTCGTCCGCCAGGCGCAGCGCCGCGCAGAGCGCCCGCTCGCACTCGTCCTGAGCGCTGCCCAGCGCGCGCTCGTCCTCCAGCGCGCGCTCGATATACTCCGCCACGCGCTGCATGCGCCGGGGGCTGTCGCCTGGGCGGAGCGCCAGCTCGCGCCCGCAAATCCTCACGGTATCCGCCATTGCACCGCCCTCCGCGCTCACTTTGCGGCAGCCGGGGCGCCGTCCAGCTCGGCGCGGTAGCTCTTGAGCAGGTCGACCGTCACGGTCGCCAGCGCCGAGAAGTGTATCGTCAGCGCCTTGTCTATCAGCTCCTTCGCCCCCGCAATGTCGCCCTCGGCCTGCTTTATCCGGGCCAGGTAGTACATGCTGTCCACCTGCTCGGGCCGTATCTCAAGCGCCTTTTCGAAGTACTCGCGCGCCTTCTGGGTATCGCCGGTGCGCTGATAGTACTGGCCCACGTTGTCCAGCACCACGGCGTCCTCGTCGTCATACTCCAGCGCCTCGTCGTTGAACTTCTTCGCCTCGCTGTAATCGCCGGTCTTGTCGCCCTTTTCTATCAGCATATAGCCCAGCGAGCCGTACACGG
>JBJEUC010000020.1:0-6189 GCA_051883635.1 Candidatus Fimadaptatus sp. | reverse complement strand
CCGCCTGCGCTCAGGCACTCACCTGCCGATAATGGCGATTGGCTGCGTCATATGCGGCGGCGACATGGACTCGGACGTTTAGACAAATTGCTGATGTGGAACGAAAACCGGATGTTGACCGATGGTCAAAATTACGCATGAAAGAGGGATTGCTATGCTGGCTGCGTTCAAGCGCTCGCCCGCCGATGTGGTGCTGCGCGAGGTGCCGATGCCCGAACCCGGGCGCGGAGAGATACTGGTAAAGGTGATGAGCTGCGGCATATGCGGCGGCGACATCGGCTCAAGCGACGAATACGTGCGCTTCGGCCACGAGATAGCGGGCGAGGTCGTAGCCCTGGGAGCGGAGGTCCACCGGCTGTCGCCCGGTATGCGCGTGGCGATAGAGAGCGGCGCGTTCTGCGGCGTATGCGACGTATGCCGCAACGGGCGGCCCGACCTGTGCCGCAGCGTGACCGACGGCAGCTACTGCGGCTGCGCGGAGTATGCGGTGGTCAAAGAGAAGAACGCCGTCGTGCTGCCCGACGCGCTCTCCTACCGTCACGCCGCGCTGATAGAGCCGCTGGGCGTGGCGATAGACCTGGTCAAGACCGCCGAGATAGGCATGGGCGACCACGTGCTGGTGCTGGGTGCGGGCTCGATAGGTCTGATGGCGCTGGAGCTGGCCCGCAGGGCGGGTGCCTCGCGCATATGGGCGGCCTGCCGCTCCCGCGCGACGCGCAAGATAGAGCTGGCGCGCGCGTTCGGCGCCGAGGACGTGATATTGACCGACCGTCAATCGATAAGCGACTACCCCTTCCCCCGGGGCGGCGTGGACAAGGTGCTGATAACGGCGCCGCCTGCGGTGATACCCCAGGCGCTGGGCGTGCTGCGCTACGGCGGCATAGCGGCGTTCATAGGCTTTGGCGGCGACGGCGCGATAACCATAGACGCGCACCGCTTCCATACCGGCAAGCTGCAGCTGCGCGGCGCGTTCTCCTCGCCCGGCATATACTTCCCGCTGGCCATTGAGACGCTGATGACCGGCATGGTGGACGCCGATGCGCTGATAAGCCACGCAATGCCGCTTAAGGACATAGCGGCGCTCATGCACGCGGCGGGCTGCGAGCGCGAGAGCGCGGTAAAGTGCGTAATGCTGGCGGAGCAATGACGGGGCACGGAGGTACTGTGATATGCTGAGGGTTGCCATAATCGGACAGGAAGGACACATGTTCTATTCGCTGGAGGCGCTCAGGGCGCGCGACGACATTTCGCTCTGCGCGATAGCCCCCGGCGAACCGGGCGGCGACATGGCGGCGCTGAGGGAGCAGAGCGCCGATCTTGCGCCGCGCGAATACGACGACTACCGCCAGCTGCTGGCGCGCGAGCGCCCGGACATCGCGGTCGTCAATCCCGTGTTCGGCAGCATAGCGCGCATCACGATGGACTGCCTGAACGCGGGCGCGCACTGCTTCAGCGAAAAGCCGCTGGCCACAACGCTTGCCGACCTGGACGCGCTGACAGAATGTCACGCGCGCAGCGGGCGGGCGCTGTGCGGCATGTTCGGCATAAAGGGCGAGCCCTGGTTTCAGGCGCTGAGCGCGGCCGTGGCTGCGGGCGAGGTCGGGCAGGTGCGCCTGATACACGGCCAGAAGAGCTACCGCATGGGCGTGCGGCCCGCGTTCTACTCGCACCGCGAGCTGTTCGGCGGGCTGATACCCTGGGTCGCGATACACGCGGTGGACTGGGCCATGAGCATAGGCGGGCGCTGCGTGAGCGTCGCGGCGTCGCACTCGACCCTCGCCAACCGGGGCAACGGCGATATGGAGGCCTCATCCGCGCTGCTGATGGAGCTGGAGAACGAGGTCATCGCCACGGTGACGGCGGACTTCCTGCGGCCCAGCGCCTCCGCGCGCCACGACGACGACCGCCTGCGCGTGACCGGCACCCGGGGCATGATAGAGGCGATAGACGGCCGCGTATATCTGGAAAACGAGGAACCGCGCCGGGAGCTGGAGCTGCCGCCGCGCAGGCTGTACTTTGGCATGTTCGTGGACGCGATACTCTTGGGCAGCGCCGCTCCGCTGGCGCAGGAGAGCCTTGCGGCCACCCGCGTGTGCCTGCTGGCGCGCAAGAGCGCCGACGAGGGCACGCGCATAAGCGTGAACTGACGGGCGGGCGAACGCCCGATATCCGGCATACGGAGGTGACAGAGTATGAAGTATTCTTTCATGAGCTTTTCCTGCCCGGAGCTTTCGCTCAGGGAGGCGCTGGAACTGGCCGGGCAGCTGGGCTACGACGGCTTTGAGCCGCGCGTGGCGAGCGGCCATGCGCACGGAATCGAGCCGGGCATGAGCGCGGAGCAGCTTTCGCAGGCCGCAGCCGTGGCGGCGGACAGCAGCGTGAAGCTGTGCTGCATGGCGACATCGGTTAAGCTGGCGAGCCGCATGAGCCTTGATGCGAACATGGACGAGGCGCGGCGCGCGCTGGAGGTGTGCGCACGGCTGGGCATACCGCGCATGCGCGTGTTCGGCGGCCCCATCGACGAGGGCTGCACGCGCGGCGAGGCCATAGAGCAGGTGGCACGGGCGCTGGACACGCTGTCGCGCGAGCTGGGCGACGAGGACGTATGCCTGTGCATGGAGACGCACGATTCCTGGTGTGAGCCTGCCCATGTGGAGGCCGTGATGCGCATATGCCGCGGCCGGCACGTGGGCGTCAACTGGGACGTTATGCACCCGGTGCTGACGGCGCACGCCAGCGTGGAGGAGTCGTTCGGCCTGCTAAGGCCCTACATACGCCACGCGCATGTACACGGCGGCACCTGGCTCAAGGGCGGCTCGCTCAAGCTGCTGCCCTTGCGCGAGAGCGTGATAGACCACGCGCTGGCCATACGCGAGCTGCGCGACATGGGCTACGACGGGTTCGTGAGCGGCGAATGGATAGACTGGGATAGGCCCGGATATCTGAGCGAGGAGCTTGAGACGCTCCGCGCGTATGAGGAGGACAGGTAAGTGTATACGCTGAGCTGCTTTGCCGATGAGATATCTCCCCGCTTGGACGAGGAGCTGGACGCGATGGAGCGCCTGGGCATCAAGTGGATGTCGCTGCGCTCGGTGGACAATGTGAATGTGCTCTCGCTCAGCGACGAGCAGGTGGACAGGGTCGGATGCGCGCTGCGGGCGCGCGGCATGGGCGTTTCGTCCATCGGCTCCCCCATAGGCAAGACGCCGATAGCTGACGAAAGCGACCTCTACCTCGAGCAGACGGCGCGGGCGATAGAAATCGCCAAAAGGCTGGACTGCCCGCGCATAAGGGTATTCTCCTTCTACATGGAAAAGGACGAGCTGGACGCGCGCCGGGACGAGGTGCTGCGCAGGCTGCGCAGCATGAGCGAGCTGGCCGCGCGCGACGGCATAACGCTGATGCACGAAAACGAGGCCGGCATATACGGCGAGAGCAGCGCGCGCTGCCGCGACCGGCTGGAGAGCGTCGGCCGGGACAACTTCCGGGCGGCCTACGACCCGTCCAACTTCGTGGCCGCAGGCGAGGCGCCCTTTGACGAGAGCCTTGGGAACATTCGCTCCTATGTCGCCTATCTGCACATAAAGGATTCCCGCAGGGCGGACAACGTGATAGTGCCCTCCGGCGAGGGCGACGCGCAGATACGCGAAGTGCTGCGCGAATTTGCGGGCGGCGATTACTTCCTGACGCTGGAGCCGCACCTGGCCATGGCCGGGCGCAACCGCGGCTTCTCGGGCGAGGAGCTCTTCGGGCGCGCGCATGCGGCGCTCACGGGGCTGCTGCGCGAGGCCGAGATAGCCTACTGCTGACGGGCACAAGGAGGGCGAGAACATGATCCGCACAGCCATACTGGGATACGGGCGCAACGGCAGCACCATGCACGCGGGGCCCCTGGAGAAGCTGTCCGATTTTGACGTGGTCGCGGTATGCGACATAGACCCGGAGGCGCGCGCAAAGGCGCAGGCGCGCTTTGGCTGCCCTGTTTACGATGACTACCACGCGATGCTGAGCGAGGCGCGGCCCGACCTTACGGTGATAGTGACGCGCTCGCATCAGCACGCGCAGATGGCGATAGACTGCCTGATGGCGGGCTCCAACGTGCTGGTGACGAAGCCCTGGGCGACCAACGCCTTTGACGCGCAGCGCATGATGGCCGCGCAGCAGGCCAGCGGCCGCACGCTGCTGCCCTGGCTGCCGGCGCGCTTCGGCGCCGACCTAAGGCTGCTCAGGGACATCATCGCGCGCGGCGACATCGGGCGCGTGTTCGAGATACGCCGCAGCGAATGCACCTTCGGCCTGCGGCACGACTGGCAGACGCAGAGCGCGTGCGGCGGCGGATACCTGCTCAACTGGGGCCCGCACCTGGTGGATCAGCCCCTGCAGCTCACCGACGCGCCGGTGGAGCGCGTGTACGGCCAGCTCAGGCAGATAATTAACCCCGGCGACGTGGAGGACAACCTGCGCGTGATATGCCACCTCGCGGACGGAACGACCGTGGTATCGGAATACCTGATAGCCGCCGGAGCCTATCCCGCGTGGGTGATACAGGGCGACCGCGGCACGATATACGTGCAGGGCGATGAGATACATGTACACAGGGTCACGCTGCCCGACAGCGTGGACCCGCGCGGCTACCGCTCCGACGTGAAGTGCGAGGAGGAGGTCGTGCGCGTGACGGGCAACAAGTACGGCGACGAATACGAGATATATCCCCACATCGCCCGGGCGCTGCGGGGCGAGGAGGAGTACTTCGTAACGCTCGAAAGCGCCCTCAGGCTCTCGCGCGTGCTGGACGCGGCGCGGCAGTCCAGCCGCACCGGGCAGGAGGTATGGCTGTGATGGAGCTGAGGCGCTACCTGGACGACGTGGAGGCGCGCATAGACGACGCAGTCGAGTGCGACATAGCGCGCAGGTGGCTGGACTTTTGCGACCTGCGCTGCGAAACGGAGTTCTTCTCCCCCGCCCGCAGGCCTGCGCCGCCGCGCATCGAATGGCCGCATGTGGTGATAAACCGCGCCTTTGACGACATGGAGCTGATGCTGTACAGCCAGCTCAAGGGCGTTTCCGACGTGCTGGCCGGCGGCGGCGGGCTTATGCTCTCGGTGCGGGCCAACTACGGCACCGGCATAATCCCCTCGATGTTCGGCGCGGGCATATTCGCGCTGGACGACAGCGCGGACACGCTGCCGGGCGCGGCGGCGCTGCCGGGCGGCGTGGAGGCGCTCAGGCCCATAGTGGAGGAGCATCGCATAGACTACTCGCGGGGGCTGGCGCCGCGCGTGTTTGAGTTCGCGCAGCGCTGGCAGGAGCTCACGCGCGACTATCCGCGCATACGGCGGCATGTGCATATGTACAATCCCGACCTGCAGGGCCCATGCCCCCTGGTGGACATGCTGGCTGGCAGCGGCATATACTATGCGCTGTACGACGAGCCGGAGCTGATACACTCCGCGCTTGCGCTGATGACCGAGGTCTACCTCGACTTCACCGCGCGCTGGCATGCGCTTTGCCCCGCCTATGACGCGGAGCATTCGATAGAATGGGGGCTGCTGCACAGGGGCCGCACCATGCTGCGCAACGACGCGATAGTCAACCTCTCGCCCGCCATGTACCGCGAGTTCGCCCTGCCCTATGACGCGCGCGTGTTCGCCGCGCTGAGCGGCGGCATGCACTTCTGCGGGCGCGGCGACCACTATATAGCCGACGCATGCGCGCTGGAGGGGCTGAGCTGCATCAACATGAGCCAGCCCGAACTGAACGACATGGAGCGCATATACCGCGCCACGGTCGACGCGGGCAAGCTGATAATCGGCCTGCCCGCGCACGAGATAGCCCGGGCGGGCGCACAGGGCCGTCCGCTGCGCGGGCGGGTACACAGCGGCGCGGCGCTGTCGTCCTATGCGCGCGGAAGGCTCAGCTGATTTGATACGAATGGCGGCACCCTCTCCCGGGGCGGATTTTTGAGCGGGAGAGGGTGCTTGTGGGAGTGGGTGTGGCGGAATGACATGCGCAGCGGCATG
This sequence comes from Candidatus Fimadaptatus sp., assembly GCA_051883635.1. Lineage (GTDB taxonomy): Bacteria > Bacillota > Clostridia > Christensenellales > Aristaeellaceae > Fimadaptatus. The sequence continues at coordinate 169 of JBJEUC010000020.1, read as the reverse complement.
CCCGCGCATGAGATAGTTCAGGCGCGCAGTGGCGTCCGCTGCGCAGACAAAGGCACACCCTCCCGGTGCGTATCGCTGCGCGGGAGGGTGTGCCTGCTTATGTGTTACATATGGTGCGGCGTTGGCGAGTATGCACGTGCCGGGGTAGATGTTGGCAAGCTGCAAACCG
>JBJEUC010000019.1:0-6198 GCA_051883635.1 Candidatus Fimadaptatus sp. | reverse complement strand
GAACATTACCGGGCCGTCAAAGTGCTGGGCCACCAGCGTCTCGGGGGTCTCGGGGCCGAAGTTGCCCAGGTACATTACCAGCGCGTTTACGCCCTTGGCCTTCAGCTCCTCCAGCGCGCGGGCGGAATCCTGCTCGTTCTCTACGGTGGTCTCGATCTCGACGATATCGCCGCCCGCATTGCGGAAGGCCTCGACCACCGCGCGGCGGCGGCGCTGGCTCAGCTCTATCGGGAAGCAATCGCGGCTGACGGCGACTATGCCAAGCTTTACCTCGGGTATGTTGCTCATTGTATATTCCTCCGTTCTCTGGCGGCGGCGCCGCCCTTAAGGCCATACAGGCACACTACTATTATACCATTTATACCGCGCGGCGCAACAGCTTTTTGCCCGCACGGGCATAAAATTGTGCCGACCGGACAAAAAGAATTGCCGTGCCGGCAGAGTGGGAGGGGAGCGGGCGACGCCTTCGGGCGTTTGCCGCCTGCGGTCTTTGCCTGGACGCCGCGCATTCCGGCGGCGCGCCGCCGGGAACGATGGGGCGCGAAGGGGCGGGGCGCGCGGCGAGGGTGGCGGAATACAACAAAATGCGGGTTTGTTTGTGTCATATAGGGGGCATCGATTGACATCCAAAAGGGTGTATGGGAAAATAATGACAGATTAAATGGCGGGCGGTCGATTGTGATGGCAAAGGGCAGTATAAGAAGCGCGGCGTGGTTGGTGGCGCTGGCGGTGTTGTTGGGATGCATGGCCCCGGGCGGGGCGCTGGCGATAAGCCCCGAGCAGTACCGCGCGGCGCTGGAGGAAAACGTGGAGGCGTACAGCGGCGCAAAGACCTGGCGCGCCGTCGCGGGCCAGCTGTGCGCCGACGAGGCCGGGGTGCGCGACGGCGACGGCTCCTTTGCGATAACCGACGACCAGGGCAACGACTACCTCGCCACCAGCGCGGCGCGCATAAGCATATGCGGCGGCGTGCGCGACGGCGAGATAGTGAGCCTGGACGTGTACATAGCCCCCATGGGCGGCTTCACGCGCGAATACGAGTACCAGGCGTTTTCGCTGAGCGAGATAGCGTTTGAATCGCTGCTGGGCAGCGCGTCCTATTCGGATATGAGCGCCTATCTCTTCCTGTACGACGTGTATCCCTACGCCATGTGGTCGCGCGACGCGGAGCTCAGGGACAACACGCGCTCGATAACGACCGCGCTGGGCGGGGTCAAATACCGCATAGAGGCCGCCTCGTCGCGCGGCGACAGCTCGGTTAGCCTCAGCGTGGACGCGCTGGGCGTCTCGGACGAGGCCGACGCCGCAGCGGCGCGGGAGAACCTGAACGCGAATTACGCCTTTGAGAGCATATGCTCGCTGGTCTACGAGCTGGACGTGTGCCAGAAGTCCTGCGCGGCGCTGCTCAGGCAGGGCAGCGTGGGCGAGGAGCCGGGCCGCCTGATGAGCGACATGCGCACCTGCGCGCGCGAATACTACGCGCTGGGCGCGGAAAACTACGCAAAGCTCGCCTCGCTCACGGCGCTGCTCAACGACGGCTTCGACGGCATGCTCGCGGCGATAGACGCGCTGGATGAGGGCGGCTCGGGGAGCGTGGAGGCGCTGGAGGCCGCGGTGGGCTCCATGACCGAGGCGCTGCGCACGATGTACTGACGCGGGGGCGGGCTCAAACCGGAAACCGCAGCGGCATTATGGCCTCGCAGGGCGGCGTCACCGGTTTTTCAGTGCGAAGGGCCTGTTGCCTGAATTTATGTGGAACGTCCGGGCGGCGACAGGAACAGGAATGCATTTTGCCCTGCAAACGTAAATGCTTGCTCCCGGAAAATGCCGGGAGTGACGCGTACGCCGCCATTTCCGATGGAACGGGCTGTTCTGCGAAACTTTGTCAATGGTCTGAGCGCGAGAAGGCCTGCGGGTCGCTCGCGCGCTTTTGTCCGCCCGGCGGCAGGATGCGCGGGCACATGCCGGAACCAGAAGACGCAATGCCATCGACTAATGACTTGCACTCTTAGCCATAAAGCGGCCGAAAGCGTAAATGCGCAAAGGCCGCCGCGCCCCGGCCGGGCAAAAGATGTCTGCGTGACATCGCCCTATGGCCACCCGGCTACCTGCGAGGCGCGCGGGAAGACATCGCCCGGCGGCAGGACGCGGCCCGGCATGTGCCAGAACCGGCAAGCGCGAATGCCATCGACTAATGACTCGCACGCTTCGCCATAAAGCGGCCGAAAGCGCAAATACGCAAAGGCCGCCTGCGCAAAATATGTCTGAGCTGCACCATGCTTCGCGCAGAGTCCTGCGCGGCCCATCCACCAACGGCGAGGTATAGAATCCCTCCGGCTGCAAATACTACTTCCGACAAGAGCGGCAAGCATGGCAGATGGAGGAGTTTATATGAGGGCAACAGGAATAGTCCGGCGCATCGACGAACTGGGAAGAGTAGTTATACCTAAAGAAATAAGACGCACTCTCCGGATACGCGAAGGCGATCCACTCGAGATTTACACGGACCACGACGGCGAGGTGGTGCTCAAGAAGTATTCGCCCATAGGCGAGATCGCCTCGGTCGCCAAGGACTATACCGACGCGCTCCTGCGCACGCTGGGGCATGTGGCGATAATCACCGACCGCGACGTGGTGGTGTCGGCCTCGGGCTCGCCCAAGAAGGAGCTGTGGGAAAAGCCCATCTCCAGCGAGATGGAGAGCGCCATGCACAACCGCCAGCTGATGCGGCTGGGCGAGATAGAGGGCATGGACGGCGCGCGCGCGGGCATGCGGCTCATACCCGTGACGGGCGAGGAGCTGGCCACGCGCTACGTGAGCCAGATAATCTGCCCCATAATCGCCGACGGCGAGGTGGTGGGCTGCGTGGTGCTGATGGGCCGCGAGGGCGAGCGCATGGGCGATGTGGAGACCAAGGTGGTGGAGACCACGGCCAACCTGGTGGGACGGCAGATGGAACAGTAGCGCAGGCGCCCGGGGCGTCTCCCGCGCGGATATGCGCTCCGCACGGGGGACGCTTTTTAACATTCATGCGCGGCACGCGCCGCAAATGCGCCCGGTTTTCGGGCTTTTCGGGCATATGTTCACGTTTTCATGCTTTAATTGTCATGCAAAGAGTGGTATAATCTGCGTGCGATGCATATGCTCGGTATAAGGACCGGACAACGAAAGGCGATGCGTAAATGAAGAACCGGAAGCGTACCAGGTCATTCCTTGCGGGCGCGGCGATATTGGGCGCGGCAGGACTGATATGCAAGCTCATAGGCGCGGTATACCGCATACCGCTTTCCAATTATATACTGCATAAGGAAGGCATTGCCTATTATCAGATAGCCTATCCCGTGTATTCGGCGCTGCTGGTCATATCCAGCGCAGGACTGCCCACCGCGATATCGCGCATGGTGGCCGAGCGGGTGCAGCAGGGGCGGGAGCGCGACGCGCTGGGCGTGTTCCGCTGGTCGTTGGCGCTTTTGCTGTGCATAGGGCTTTTGACGGGCGCGATAATGGCGCTGTTTGCGGGGCCGATAGCCGGCATGCTGGGCAACGCCAATGCCCGGTATGCCATAGCGGCCATAGCGCCGGCGCTTCTGCTGGTATCCGTGATGTCGGCGTACCGCGGCTACTTCCAGGGCATGCAGAACATGACGCCCACGGCCGTGTCGCAGCTGATCGAGCAGCTGGGCAAGCTGGCGGCGGGCTTCCCGCTGGCCGCGTACATGATGCGCTACGGGCCCGAGTACGGCGCGGCGGGCGCGCTGATAGGCGTATCCATATCGGAGGGCCTGGCGCTTGCCTACGTGGCGCTGTGCAAGCTGCGCTTCGGGCGCGAGCTGCGCAGCCGCTTAAAGTGGGCCGACGCTCATGCCGGTCATACGGGCGACGGGCAGGAGACGCCCGGGGCCATGGTGCGCACGCTGCTGGCGATAGCGGTGCCCATCACGATAGGCGCCTCGATAATGCCGCTGGTGGGCATGACCGACACGATGCTGGTGATAAACCGCCTGCAGGACATAGGCTTTGCGAAGGAGACGGCCACCAACCTCTACGGGCTTTTGACCGGCAACGTGAACACGGTGGTCAACATGCCGCAGGTGCTGACGCTGGCGCTGTCCATGGCGCTGGTTCCCACGATAACCACGCACATGACGGCGCGCAATTACCGCCAGATGCGCGTGACCGTTCAGCAGGGCATGAAGCTCAGCTGGATGATAGGCATGCCCTGCTTTGTGGGCCTGTTCATGCTGGCCAAGCCGGTGATGCGCCTGCTCTATTCCAGCTACGGCGCGGACGACATGAACACGATGGCTAACCTTTTGCGCATAATGTCGGTGGCGATAATGTTTCTGTCGGTCGTGCAGACCACGACGGGCATACTGCAGGGCCTGGGCCGCGTGATAGTGCCGGTGCTTTCGCTGGCGGTGGGCGCGGTGCTCAAGGTGATAATCAACTACATACTGATAGGCGTGCCGGCGGTCAACATATACGGCGCGCCCATAGGCACGATAGTCTGCTACGCGGTGGCGGCGGTGCTGAACATGTTCATGATATGCTACATAACACGCACGCGCTTCTCGTTTGCCGATACGATACTCAAGCCGGCCGTGTCGGCGCTGGCGATGGCGTTCGTGCTGGCGCTGATGATGCTGGCGCTCCCGGCCTATGCGGACAGCCGCATATTCGCGCTGGTGGGGGTCGTTGTAGGCGCGGCGGTGTATCTGCTGATGCTGCTGCTTACCGGCGCGGTCACTCCGGCCGACATGAAGATAGTCCCCGGCGGAGCGAAGCTCACGCGGCTGATAAGGCGCATGAAGATCTGGAGGTAACGGATGCTGTACATAGTGGGTCTGGGCCCGGGCACGGCGGACATGGTGACGCCGCGCGCGCTTGAGGTACTGAAGGGCTGCGAAAGGGTCATGCTGCGCACCGGGCGCATAGCCTGCGCCCAGTGGCTCAGGGAGCAGGTGGAGTTTGAGTCGCTGGACGACATATACGAGACGGCCGAGGACTTCGACGGCCTGTGCGCGGCGATAGCGGAGCGCGTGTGCGCCTGCGCGCTTGAGGCCGACACGGCCTACGCCGTGAGCGACGTGGCCGAGGCCACGGTGGGCGCGGTGCTCAGGCGCGTGCGCGAGCTGGGCAAGGAGGCGCCCCGGGTTGAGATAGTGCCGGGCGTGCCGCCCTGCGGCGCGGCCACGGCCGGGCTGGCGGGCGAGTTCTGCCTGCTGGACGCCGCCGACTGGGAGAGCGCCCGCATAGACCCGCGCCTGCCCGTGGTGGTGCGCGAGCTGGATACGCGGCTGCTGGCGGGCGAGCTGAAGGTGCGGCTGCTGGAGCGGTATCCCGCCGGCACGCGCGTGACCTTCTTTGCGAGCAGCGTGGACAGCCCGCAGCGCAGCTACGACATAACGCTGGAGCAGCTGGACAGGCAGGCAAGGTACGACCACACCGTCTGCGCGCGCATAGACGGCGTGTCGCTGGATGAGCTGAGCGAGCGCGTGATGAGCGCCGACGACGATACGCAGTTCGACTTTGAGCACCTGGTCGAGATAGTGCGCAAGCTGCGCGCGCCCGGCGGATGCCCCTGGGACCGCGAGCAGACCCACGAGAGCCTGCGCCGCACGCTGATAGAGGAGTGCTACGAGGTAAACGAGTGCGTGGACGCGGGCGACTGGGAGCATCTGTACGACGAGCTGGGCGATCTGCTGATGCAGGTGGTGATGCACGCGCAGATAGCCTCCGAGTTCGACGAGTTCACGATAGCCGATGTCACGCGCGCGATATGCCGCAAGATGATATTCCGCCACAGCCACATATTCGGCAGCGACACCGCCGCCGACTCGCGCGAGGTGCTCAGGCTCTGGGAGGAGCGCAAGAAGAAGGAGAAGGGGCTCAGGACCACCTCCGAGGCCATGGCGGGCGTGACCCGCAGCCTGCCCGCGCTGATGCGCGCCGACAAGGTGCAGACCAAGGCGGCGCAGCAGGGCTTCGACTGGAGCGACCCGCGCGACGCGCTGGCCAAGGTGAGCGAGGAGGCCGGGGAGCTGAAGCAGGCGCTGGACGAAAACAGCAACATCGGCGAGGAGCTGGGCGACCTCATATTCTCCTGCGTGAACGTGGCGCGGCTGTGCGGCCAGGATCCGGAGCAGGTGCTCAGCGCCGCCACGGACAAGTTTATGGACAGGTTTACGCGCATGGAAC
>JBJEUC010000018.1:0-1528 GCA_051883635.1 Candidatus Fimadaptatus sp. | reverse complement strand
CAGCGCGGTGAGCCTGCGGGTGAGCGTCCAGGCGAATCAGCCCACATCACTGCATCCGGCGCCAGCCCCGCTGTGCGGGCTATTGCCGTAGACATGCGCGTCACTTTTCCCTGTGTGCAAAGCCCAGCGCGGTGAGCCTGCGGGTGAGCGTCCAAGCGACGTAGCCCACTATCACCCCGGTGGCCGACGCGGCCAGCGCCAGCACGGGCAGGTAGGTCATGAGCCCCGCCGTGCGGGCTATTGCCGCTGCCAGCGCGTACTGCGCAGCGTTGTGCAACAGAGCGCCCGCGACCGACACGCCCATTATCGAAAACGCGCGGCAGCGCTTGATGAGCGCCATGCCCGCAAACGACGCCAGCGCGCCGCACAGCGCGTACATCATCGCACCCATGCCCGAAAACAGCAGGCCCGACAGCAGCACGCGCGCCATGCTTATGGCAAACGCGGCCCTCAGCCCCAGCACGTACATCGCCGTGACCGTGACCACGTTGGCCAGCCCCAGCTTCACGCCCGGGGCCGCTATGGGCAGCGGCAGCATATGCTCCAGATACCCCACGATAAGCGCCAGCGCGGTAAACACCGCGCACAGCGAGACATCCTTAGCCTGCGATCGCATCCAGTCCGCTCTCCTCCCCGGCGCTCAGCTCGATGACCACGCGGTGCGGCAGGCATATCACCGTCTCGCCGTCGTAGCGCACCTCGCCCTGCCGGACGCAGTAGCCGTCGGGGCAGTTGGCGCTGAGCATGCGCGCCCGGCCGCCTTTGACCTCTATCACGTTTTCAGCCCCGTCCTCGCTTACCGTGAACACGGCGTCCTCGTCCAGCGGCAGCGCGGCCCGCAGCTCGCCGTCCACGTAGACATTGGCCATGCCCGCGTCCTCCCGGGCCGGCAGCCATACCCATACCGCAAGCGCAGCCGACAGCGCCAGCGCGCAGGCTATCAGCACCCAGTCGCCTACCTTCATTGCACGCAATATACCCATACAAGACCCCTTTTATCAGCGCACCGACACCCGCCCCAGCTCATAGTAGCCCGCCTCGCCCTGGGGCATGGTGAGGCTCATAGCGGGCTGCTCGCTGCCCGGCTCGCATACGGACACGCACAGCGAGTAGACGCCCTTTTTCATATCATACGGTATATCGATGTAGCCGCCCAGCTCGACCGGCTCGCCCCTGAGCTCGCGCAGGTCTATCTGCTGCACCTCGCTGGCGCAGAGCTCGCCGCCGCGCCACAGCGTGAGCACCAGCTCAAACTGCCGGTAGGGCGCTATCACTCCGGAGTTGTCCAGCGTCATGTTGACGAACAGCCGGTCGCCGGTGCGCGTGAAGCTGTGCCATTCCGCATAGCGCACGCCCAGCGCCCAGCCCACGCGGCCATGCAGCTCCTCGCCGTCGCCGCCCGAAAGCACATAGGTCAGGTGATTGCCGAATATCTGCTCGCCCGTGCCCGAGACCGGCGCGTCCACCCAGCTGCCGTCGCCGCCCTCCGGCGAGCGGTACAGCCCGTCGCTCGCCAGGCAGAGTATGT
>JBJEUC010000017.1:0-1528 GCA_051883635.1 Candidatus Fimadaptatus sp. | reverse complement strand
GCTGGCCGCGCCGGTGCTCATGGGCCGCTGGTCGGGGCGCGCATTTGCGGGCCTCATGTACCGGCTGTCCATATTGCCCGCCGAGGCCGCGTGCGTGCTCGACGCCGTCGCGCGCACACTGTACCGCGTGTACGCGAGCGGGCGCAACATGCTGGAGTGGGTCACATCGGCCGACGCGGACGCGCAGCGCTCGGGCAGGCCCCTGTACGCAAACTACGCCGCGGCGGCGCTGTGCCTGCCGGGGCTGGCCGGGGCGTGGAGCTGGCTACCGGCGCTGATGCTGGGCGCGCTGTTTGCCGCCGCGCCGCTGTGGACGCGCCGCATGGAGCGGCGCTGGCAGCGGCCCGAGCTGGGCCACGCCGACGCGCGCTATCTGCGCGAGCTGGCCCGGGATACCTGGGGCTTCTTCGAGAAGCACGTCTCCGAATGCGGGCTGCCGCCCGACAACGTGCAGGTGGAGCCGCCGCTGGGCGCGAGCATGCGCACGTCGCCCACCAACACGGGGCTGTATATGGCCTCCTGCGTGGCGGCGCTCAGGCTGGGGTTCATAGACGAGCGCGAGCTGCTCACGCGCCTTGCGCGCACGCTGCGCAGCCTGGAAAGGATGGACAAGTGGCGCGGCCATCCCTACAACTGGGTGGACATACAGACGCTTGCGCCGCTCAGGCCCCTGTATGTCTCCACCGTGGACAGCGGCAACCTCCTGGGCTGCCTCTACCTGTGCGCCGCCGAGGCCGACCGCTTGGCTGCGGGCGGGGGCGAGACGGCCCTGCGCGCCGCCGAACTGGCCGCGCGGCTGCGCGCGTTCATCGCGGGCATGGACTTTGCCGTGCTCTACGACGGCGTGCGCGAGCTGTTCCATATAGGCATCAACACCGAGCAGGGCGCGCTGAGCCGCGCGTATTACGACCTGCTGGGCAGCGAAGCGCGCCTGGCCAGCTTTGCGGCCATGATGAAGGGCGACGCGCCGCCCCGCCACTTTGGCCGCCTGGGCCGCGCCTGCGTAAAGGCGGGCCGGGGAGCGGCGCTGGTCAGCTGGAGCGGCACCATGTTCGAGTACTTCATGCCGCACCTTTTGATGGACGCGCCGCGCGGCTCGCTGCTGGAAAGGACGCTTGCAGGCGTGCTGGAGGAGCAGATGCGCCGCGACCCGGATATGCCGTGGGGCGTTTCGGAATCGGGCTACTACGGCTTTGACGCGCAGCTCAACTACCAGTACAGGGCCTTCGGCCTGCCGCAGCTGGCGCTGTCGGGCGGCGACGCGGGCGTGATAGCGCCCTATGCCGCCGAGATGGCGGCGGCCTTCGCGCCCGCGCAGGTGACGGCCAACCTCCGGCGCATGCAGGAGATGGGCTTCCGCGGCGAGGAGGGCTTCTTTGAGGCGGTGGACTGCGAGCCGGGCAGGCTGCCTGAGGGCGCGCGCTACCGCATCGTCAAGAGCTACATGGCGCATCACAAGGGCATGGCGCTTCTGGGGCTGACCAACGCGCTGGAGGACGACGCGATGGTACGCCTGTTCATGGGCATA
>JBJEUC010000016.1:0-6208 GCA_051883635.1 Candidatus Fimadaptatus sp. | reverse complement strand
AATCCCCCTATCCCTCCTTGGCCGCCGGAGGCTGCCACATGGCTGCTGCCGCAGCAAGCAGCAGCGCAAGAACGCACAACACAGCCCGCAAAGCAACGGCAGAACGCAAAGCACAATGCACGTATTTGCGTGCATTAAACTCGCGGCATAAAAAAAGCCGGGGGCCCAATCACCCCCGGCTTGTCTTGCGCGAACTTACTTCGTCACATGCAGTATCATGCGCGTGGCCAGCTCTATCAGGAAGGGCACGCGGTCGAGGAAGGCGCATTCGCTCTGCGTGTGCGCGCCCTTGCCCTCCATGCCCAGGCCGTCCAGCACGGGAGCGCCCGCCCAGGCGGCTATCGCTATGTCGCCCGCGCCGCCGGTGCGCTCGTGATGCACCTCGCCGCCCAGCTCGCGCGCTATCGCGCACGCGGCGTCGAAGAGCTGCTGCGAACCGGGGGTCATCTTGGCCGCCGGATGCGCCGCGCCGAATTCGACGGTGGTGGTGCAGCCCTCGACGCCCGGCTCCTGGCAGATGGCGGTTATGGCCTGCTCCAGCTCGGGCTTGTAGGCCATGTCGAAGTAGCGGAACTCGCCGTGCGCTTCGGCATAATCGGCTACCACGTTCTCGGCGGTGCCGCCCGATATCGTGCCTATGTTTATCGATATGTCGCGCGCGTCGTCGCGCAGGGTGTATATGCGGGCTATGCGCTGGCACAGCTCCTGTATCGCGCTGTGGCACTTGAGGTAGGCCGCGCCCGCATGGCCGCGCACGCCGGTGCAGCGGAGCGTGAACGAGGTGACGCCCTTGCGCTCGCATACCAGTCCGCCGCCCGGACGGCAGGGCTCAAAGCTGAGGCAGGCCGCGGCCTCGGCGGCGTTTTTGTATATGAGGTCGTGGCTGGTGGGGGAGCCTATCTCCTCGTCGGGGTTGATGAGCACCTTTATGGTGTAGCGCTCGGGGTCGATGGAGGGCAGGGCCCGGGCAAGCGCCTGATTCATTATCACCAGACCGCCCTTCATGTCCATTACGCCCGAGCCGTGCGCCAGATTGCCCTCTATGCTGAAGGGCACGTAGTCGCGGCGGGGGAACACGGTGTCCATGTGGCCCATCAGCATTATCTTCTGCGGGCCGTGGCCGTATTCGGCCTCTATGACCGGGCCCATGCCCAAGTCGCGGTGCAGCGTGACCGAGAGCCCCAGCGCCGCCAGGTCGCGGCCTATCTCCTCGGCCAGCGCGGTAACGTCCTCTATGTCGAACGAGCCGCTGGGCAGGGATACATACTTTTCGAGCAGTTGAATCGCGTCCATCTGAATGCGCTCCTTTCGCCGCTTTGGCCCTTACAGTACCTTGCGCAGGAAGTCCTGCGTGCGCGGATGCTTGGCCGCGCCGAATATCTCCTGGGGCGTGCCCTCTTCCAGTATCACGCCGTCGTCCATGAACAGCACGCGGTCGCCCACCTCGCGGGCAAAGCCCATCTCGTGCGTTACCACTATCATGGTCATGCCGCCCAGCGCCAGGCTCTTCATTACGTCCAGCACCTCGCCCACCATCTCGGGGTCGAGCGCGCTGGTGGGCTCGTCGAACAGCATCACGTCCGGATCCATCGCCAGCGCGCGCACTATGGCCACGCGCTGCTTCTGGCCGCCCGAGAGCTTGCCCGGCCAGGCGTCGGCCTTGTCCTTGAGGCCCACGCGCTCCAGCAGCTGCATGGCCTTGCGGTTGGCCTCCTCTTTTGATACGCCCTTTACACGCATGGGCGCCAGGGTCACGTTGTCCAGCACGCGCAGGTGCGGGAACAGGTTGAACTGCTGGAACACCATGCCCATGCGCTCGCGCAGCTCGCGCGTCTTGTGGCGGTCGGCCATTATGTCCTGGCCCTCCACGGTTATCGTGCCTCCGTTGGGCTTTTCCAGCAGGTTGAGCGAGCGCAGGAAGGTGGACTTTCCGCTGCCCGAGGGGCCGATTATGACCACGACCTCGCCGCGGCGCACCTGAAGGTCGACGCCCTTGAGCACTTCCAGCTTGCCAAAGTTCTTCTTGAGGCCCTTTACCTCTATCAATACTTCGCCCAGCTCCTTGCGGGCGGCGTCATTATTGCTCACTGCGCCTCAGCCTCCTTTCGAGCAGCCCCAGCAGTTTGGACGTGGTGAAGGTGAGCGCAAAGTAGATGAGCGCCGCTATCATCATCGTCTCCAGATACAGGTAATTGGTGGCGGCTATCTTGGTCGCCTGGTAGGTCAGCTCGAACAGGCCGGCCGCGTACAGGAGCGAGGACTCCTTGATTATCGAGACGAACTCGTTGCCCATGGCGGGCAGAGTGGTCTTTATCGCCTGCGGCAGCACCACGTAAAGCATGTTCTGGAATTTGGTCATGCCCAGCGAGAGCGCGGCCTCGGTCTGGCCGTGGTCTATGGCCTGTATGCCGGCGCGCACTATCTCGGACATGTAGGCCGAGGAGTTGACCACCAGCGCGATTATCGCCAGCGTCTTGCGCCCCGGGTTGAAGCCCAGCGAGGGCACGCCGTAGACCACTATCAGCGCCTGCACCAGCAGCGGCGTGCCGCGCAGGAACTCGACGTACAGGTTCATCAGCCACCTCAGCGGCGCAAACCTTATGCGCCTGAGCAGCGTGACTATCACGCCCAGCAGCGTGCCCAGCAGCACGGTGTACAGCGCCAGCTCCAGCGTGAGCAGCGTGCCGTCCCGGAAGCTACTCATGTTTTTCATGAATATCTCCGGTATCTTATATATCTTGAACATAGGAAACCTCCCCGCCCCAGCGGCGCATCTCCGCTTTAGCGTATTAAATCGATATTGCAGATTATACATCCGCGCGGCCCGTGCTGCAAGAACAAAAGTGTAAATTTATACAGAAAATGGCGGTTAAGTATTCGCAGAGCGCCCGCGCGACAATTGGTAGTGCAAAATGGTACGCCATGTGGTACAATGATAGAAAAAGCACCGGAGGTAGTTACGTATGAGATATGCTTCGATACCGGGCGTAAAGCGTGAGGCGGCCGTCATCTGCCTGGGCACCGCGCCCATGGGCACCTCGCAGGCGCGCGACGACGCCTTCCGCATAATGGACATGTACGCCGAGATGGGCGGCAACTTCCTGGACACGGCGCGCGTGTACGGCCAAAACGAGCAGGGTGTGTCGCTGAGCGAGCGCTGCGTGGGCGAATGGATAAGGTCGCGCGGCATGCGCGGCAGCGTGGTGCTGGGCACCAAGGGCGCGCACTACAACGTGAGGACGCATGAGCGCCGCCTCTCCCGCGCGGACATACTGGCCGACTGCGAGGCCAGCCTGCGCGATCTGGACGTGGACTTCATAGACATCTACTGGCTGCACCGCGACGACGATACCCGACCGGTGGAGGAGATAGTGGATACGCTTGGCGAACTGAAGCGGCGCGGCTGGGTGGGCGCGCTGGGCGCGAGCAACTGGACGCCCGCCCGCCTTGCCGCCGCCAACGAGTACGCCGCGCGCAGCGGCCAGGCGGGCTTTGATGCCGACCAGCCCCAGTGGAGCCTGGCGCGGCAGGTGGTCTGCGGCGACCCGACGCTGGTGCAGATGGACGCGGAGCTCATGGCGCTCCACGAGCGCACCGGCATGCCCGTTGTGCCCTTCTCCTCGCAGGCCAAGGGCTTCTACTCCAAGCTGGACTTAGGCGGCGTGGAGTCGCTGAATCCCAAGGGGCTGGAGCGGTTTGCCTTTGATGAGAACATACGCAAGCTGCCCCTGGTGCGCGCGACGGCCGCGGCGCACGGCGTGAGCGTGGGCGCGGTGGCGCTGGGGTATCTGACCAGCCACTCCTTCCCCGCGTTCCCGATAGTGGGCATATCGCGCCCGGAGTACATGGACGACGTGCGCATGGCGGGCGACCTCGTGCTCTCGCATGAGGAGGTCGGGGCGCTGGCCCGGGCCTAGGGACGCGCACATGCCCTGCACCGACCCTGCTTTTGCCCAATGCGCTTAACGGTCGCGCACTCGACAAAATGCGCGCGGGGTGATAGAATGGAGCAAGAGCATAATTGGGAGGCGGCAAATGGAGAGGGCAAAGCAAATTGCGGCGATGATGTGCGCGCTGCTCATCGCGCTGGCGCTTACCGCGTGCGGCGGCAATCCCGCGCCGGAGGAGTATGACCTGAGCGCGGCGGGCGTGAAGCTCGATTCGTTCACAAAGGTGGTGGGCGAGCGCGCCTTTACCGGCATGACCACGACCGGCGACGCCGGCAGCATCAGCGCCATAACGGCCAACTATTCGGGCGTGACCAACTCGATAAACGACCTGGGCGCCTACGCCGATCACCTGCGCGGCCGGGGCTTTATCGACTACTTCGGCATGGATGGCACGCAGATGTGCGTGGCGCAGCGCAGCGGCGACGGGGCCGTGCTGGTGAGCGGCCGCATGTCGGGCGACCAGCTGGAGCTGCGCGTGACGTGGCAGCCGCAGCTGGAGCTGGTGTTCGGCGAGACGCAGTATGTTTCGGGCAGCAGCCTGGCCATACTGCCCAGCAACGACCTGGTGGTGTTCAACTACCCGGTGCTGAGCGACGGCATAGCCTCGCAGGAGACGGTCAATCAGCAGATACTCGACGGCGTGAACCAGATGATGCAGTACGCCGCGGAGACGGCCGGCGGCGCGGTCTACAAGCTGATGGGCACGAGCGAAGTCACATCCGCGCTGGCCAGCAATGTGACGATAGAGCTCAGAGGCGAGCTGACGGTGGGCGACGTGACCACGGAGCTCTTGGCGACCGTGCAGATAAGCGACCTCATGGGCGAGCCCGTGGCCGTGTATTCCGAAATAACGGCCCAGTGAGCCTAAAAAACGTGACCTGCGCCCGCCCGGGCTTTTGTCCGGGCGGGCGATGAGCTGTTAAACTGACGCGGGACGCGCAGTCCCGCCATACGGAGGGTGTTAAGTATATGAAGCTGGGCGTAGTCGGCCTGCCGAATGTGGGCAAGAGCACGCTGTTCAACGCGATAACCTGCGCGGGGGCGCAGGCCGCCAACTATCCATTTTGCACCATAGAGCCCAACACGGGCGTGGTGCCGGTGCCGGACGAGCGGCTGGACGTGCTGTGCCGCATGTACGATCCGCAGAAGCGCACCCCGGCCATGCTGGAGTTCGTGGACATAGCCGGTCTGGTAAAGGGCGCGAGCCAGGGCGAGGGCCTGGGCAACAAGTTCCTCTCGCACATACGCGAGGTGGACGCGATAGTGCATGTGGTGCGCTGCTTTGAGGACGAGAACGTCATACACGTGGAGGGCAGCGTCGACCCGGCGCGCGATATACAGATAATCGAGACCGAGCTGATACTGGCCGACATAGAGACGCTGCAGAAGCGCGCCGACAAGGCCGTGAAGCTCAAGAAGAACGGCGACACCCGCTATGCCGCCGAGGCCGACCTGGCTCCGCGCGTGCTGGAGCACCTCAACGAGGGCAAGCCCGCCCGCACCTATCCGGCCACGGACGAGGAAAAGGAGCTTATGCGCGACTGGTTCCTGCTCACCGGCAAGCCGGTGATATACGCGGCCAACATAGGCGAGGGCGATCTGGGCGGCGACGTGGACGCGCTGCCGCTGGTAAAGAAGGTGCGCGCCATCGCCGACGAGCAGCACGCGCAGGTACTGGTGATATGCGCCAGCGTCGAGGAAGAGATAGCGCAGATGGAGCCCGACGAAAAGCAGGAGTTCCTGACCGAGATGGGCATAGGCAAGAGCGGCCTGGACCGGCTGGTATCGGCCTGCTATGAGCTGCTGGGGCTGATAAGCTACCTCACGGCCGGCCCCAAGGAGGTGCGCGCCTGGACGATAGAGCGCGGCACCAAGGCCCCCCAGGCCGCCGGCAAGATCCACAGCGACTTCGAGCGCGGCTTCATACGCGCAGAGGTCGTGGACTACGATACGCTCATCGCCGAGGGCTCCATGAACGCCTGCAAGGAAAAGGGCCTGATACGCTCCGAGGGCAAGGACTACGTGATGAAGGACGGCGACGTGGTGCTGTTCCGATTCAACGTGTAAGGCGGAGCGCAGCTTGTCTCCCGCCGGGAAAGAGCAGCATTGACAGAACGGCCACAGCGGCTTGCACCGCTGTGGCCGCTTTGCGTTTGCGGGGGCTATCGACGGCATGGAGCGCGCCCGGAGCCCGGGAGCATGTGCCGAAAAGGGCAGGGCAACGCATAGGTGCGCGCTGCGCCTGACGGTTGCTTGAT
>JBJEUC010000015.1:0-6215 GCA_051883635.1 Candidatus Fimadaptatus sp. | reverse complement strand
CGCTTTCTTCACACGATTGCCCCGGGCGCAGGCGGCCCGGGGCAAAAAGCGGCGTCCGGAGCGCGGAAGGCGCATCCGGACGCGGAAGGGAATATGTGCTTCTCAGCTCAGCTCCTGCATGCCGGTGTAGAGCTGATAGTAGCGGCCCTTGAGGGCGAGCAGCTCCTCGTGGCGGCCGCGCTCTATCACCTCGCCGTGCTCCAGCACCAGTATCATGTCGGAGTTGCGCACGGTCGAGAGCCGGTGGGCTATCACGAACACGGTGCGGCCCTCCATCAGCTGATTCATGCCGCGCTCGACCAGCTGCTCGGTGCGGGTATCTATCGAGGAGGTGGCCTCGTCCAGTATCAGCACGGGCGGATTGGCCACGGCGGCGCGCGCTATCGCCAGCAGCTGGCGCTGGCCCTGCGAGAGGTTCGCGCCGTCGGCGGTCAGCATGGTGTTGTAGCCGTCGGGCAGGCGGGTGATGAAGCTGTCCGCGTTGGCCAGGCGGGCCGCCGCGCGCACCTCCTCGTCGGTGGCGTCCAGCTTGCCGTAGCGGATGTTCTCCATAACGGTGCCGGTGAACAGGTGGGTGTCCTGCAGCACCATGCTCAGCGAGCGGCGAAGGTCGGTCTTGCGTATCTTGTTTATGTTTATGCCGTCGTAGCGTATCTTGCCGCCCGGCACGTCGTAGAAGCGGTTTATCAGGTTGGTTATCGTGGTCTTGCCGGCGCCCGTGGAGCCCACCAGCGCTATCTTCTGGCCGGGATGCGCGTGCAGGCTTACGTCGTGCAGCACCGTCTTTTCGGGCACGTAGCCGAAGGTCACGTCCTCAAACACCACGTCGCCGCGCACGGGCTTGTAGTCGGTGCCGCTGCCGTCGGTGTGGGGATGCTTCCAGGCCCACTGGCCGGTCACTTTGTCGGATTCGACAATGCTGCCGTCGCTGCCCGTGGATACGTTTACCAGGGTCACGTAGCCCTCGTCCTCCTCGCTGGGCTCGTCTATCAGCGCGAACACGCGCTCCGCGCCGGCCAGCGCGTTGAGCACGGTGTTGAACTGCTGGGATATCTGCGCAACGGGCTGCGAGAACGAGCGGGTGTATTGCAGGAAGGCTATCAGCGTGCCCAGCGTGAGGCCGGTAAAGCCGCTTATGACCATCACGCAGCCCACCATGGCGACTATCGCGTACAGCGCGTGGGAGAGGTTGTTGTTGACCGGGCCCATGATGCCGCCGTAGGTGTTGGCCTCCGTGGCGGCGTCGCGCATGTTCTCGTTGAGCACGTCGAACTCCTGCTGGGTCTTTTCCTCGCGGCAGAACACCTTTACTACGCGCGCGCCCTCCATCATCTCCTCTATGTAGCCGTTGAGCGCGCCCAGCGCCGCCTGCTGCTTGCGGAAGTACTTGCTGGAGAGGCCGGCTATCTTGCCCGAAACGAACAGCATGAATACCATCATGGCTATCACCAGCAGCGTGAGCAGCCACGAGTAGTACAGCATCATCACGAACACGCTCACGACGGTTATGCCCGAGGATATGAAGCTGGCTATCGAGTTGGACATCATCTCGCGTATGGTGTCCACGTCGTTGGTATAGCGGCTCATTATGTCGCCGTGCGCGTGGGTGTCGAAGTACCTTATGGGCAGGGTCTCCATGTGGTTGAACAGGTCTTTGCGCAGCTTGAGCAGGGTGCCGGTGGATATGCGCAGCATCAGCCGCGTGTATATGAACGTGGACAGCGCGCCGAACAGATACACAAACGCCATCGATACCAGCGTGCGCACAAAGCCGCTCATGAGGTCGGCGGCATAGGAGCCCTCCGTGGCGACCTGCTGCGTCATGGGGGCGAGGTATTCGTCAACTATGCTGCGCAGATAGCTGGTGCCCATTACCTGCGCCAGCGAGGACGCGGCTATCAGCACCACTACCAGCAGCAGGAACCACTTGTATGCGCCCATATAGCCCATCAGGCGCTTTATGCTGGCGCGTATGTTCTTGGGCTTGGCGCCGGGACCGCGGCCGTGAGGCCCGTGACCGGGACCGCCCATGGGCCGGGGCTGAACGGGTTTGCGCTCCGACATTTAGGCCACCCCCTTCTGCTGGGACTGATATACCTCGCGGTATATCTCGGAGGACTGCATCAGCTCGTCGTGCGAACCCACGGCCGATATCTTGCCGTCGTCCATCACGATTATCATGTCGCAGTCGGCTATCGAGGTTATGCGCTGCGCGATTATTATTGATGTGGTATCCTTGAGCTCGCGGTGTATGGCCTCGCGCAGGCGCGCGTCGGTCGCGGTGTCCACGGCGCTGGTGGAGTCGTCCATTATCACGACCTTGGGCTTCTTTATCAGCGCGCGGGCTATGCACAGGCGCTGCTTCTGGCCGCCGGACACGTTCACGCCGCCCTGGCCCAGCTCGGTCTCGTACCCGTCCGGGAACGAGGTGATGAAGTCGTGGGCCTGAGCGCTGCGGCAGGCCGCCTCCAGCTCCGCCTGCGTGGCGTTTTCGTTGCCCCAGCGCAGGTTGTCGGCTATGGTGCCCGAGAACAGCACGTTCTTTTGCAGCACCATGGCCACGTCGTCGCGCAGCACGTGCAGCGGATAGTCCTTCACGTTGTGGCCGCCCACGATTATCTCGCCCTCGTCCACGTCGTACAGGCGCGGTATCAGCTGCACCAGCGTTGACTTGGCCGAGCCGGTGCCGCCTATTATGCCCACGTGCGCGCCGGCGGGTATGTGCAGGTCTATGTCCTCCACAGTGGGGCGGGACTGGTTGCGGCCGTAGGAGAAGGATACGTGGCGGAACTCGATGGAGCCGTCCTCCACGCGTATGGACTGGTCGGCGTCCGCGTCGGATATGCTGGGCACCTCGTCCAGCACCTCGTTTATGCGGTTGATGGAGGCGCGGGATATGACCATCATCATCAGTATCATCGACACCATCATGAGCGAGGACAGTATCTGCGTTATGTAGTTGATGAAGCTGGACAGCGCGCCTATCTGGAAGGTGCCGCCTATGACCATGCTGCCGCCGAACCACAGCGCCGCCACCACGCAGCCGTACATGCATATCTGCATCAGGGGCTGGTTGAGCTGTATCAGCTTTTCGGCGCGGTACTGGGCGGCGCGCACGGCCTCGGCGCTGTCGTCGAACTTGTCGGATTCGTACTTCTCGCGCACGAAGGCCTTGACCACGCGTATGGCGATGAGGTTCTCCTGCACGTCGGAGTTGAGCGAATCGTAGCGCTCCAGCATGGCCTTGAAGCGCGGATGGGCGCGGCTCATTATCAGATACAGGCCCAGGCACAGCACCGGTATCGCCACCAGGAACACCGCGGCCAGCCGCGCGTTCAGGCTTATCGCCATTATCAGCGCGCCTATCATCATTATCGGCGCGCGGAACACCATGCGTATCACCATGTTGAAGGCGTTCTGCACGTTGTTCACGTCGGTGGTGAGGCGCGTGACCAGCGACGCGGTGGAGAACTTGTCTATATTGGAGAAGGAGAAGGACTGCACCTTTTCAAACAGCGCGCGGCGCACGTTGCTGGCAAAGCCCATGGAGGCCTTGGCGCCCAGGCGCGCGCCCAGCGAGCCGAAGCACAGCGACACTATCGCCATCAGTATCATCAGCAGGCCCATCCACACGGTGTAGCTCACGCCGCCCTCGCCGCGTATGCCGTCGTCTATCATCGTGGCCATCACCAGGGGTATCAGTATCTCCATCAGCACCTCGCCTATCATCACTACGGGAGTGGCGAGAGCATACTTTTTGTATTTGCCTACATAGGCCATCAATCGTCTCATGCTTGACCTCCCTGTTGGGTTAGGTTGTCTATTATGCGGCGCAGGTAATCGTACAGCGCCGCCAGCTCATCTTCGTCAAAGCCGCTGGTCATCTGGCTCTCGCTGGTCTTGATGGAGCTGAGCAGCGCCGCGTCCAGCTCCCACGCCTTGGCGGTGGGCGTTATCTGGTTAAAGCGCCGGTCGCTCTCCAGCGGGACCCGCTCGATAAAGCCCTTGGCCTCCAGCCGCTTCAGCGTGCCGGTAACGGTCGGGTTCTTTAGCCCCAGCCGCTCCTCTATCTCCCTTTGGCACATTGGCTTGCCCCGGTTGCGGAACATCAGTATAAGCATATCGACCTGCGCAGTCGTGAGGCCGTATCGGGCCACCACGGTGTTGAAGTTGTAGTCCATTATCATGTGTATGCGCTTTAGCAACCGACCGACATGCTCCATTGGCATACCTCCTTCCTGCGCGTTCCTGGCGCCGTGAAATCAAATACATTGCTCGCTATCTATTATATTACCGGCGGCGCGCCAATGTCAATAACGGCCGGCAATAATAACGTTGGATTAATAAAACGCAGTATAACGCCATATTGAATACTTTTTTCGACAAACGGTTGCGGAGCCGGGGCGTTAGTGCTATCATGTAATATATATGCCGGTATGGGAGGAACAGGAGAATGCAGGATAACGGACGGCGCGGCACGGGCGATGAGTACGCCGGGCGCATGGCTCGGCGCAGGGAAGCGGAGAGCGCCGGAGAGAACCGCAATGTGATGCAGGCGCCCAGGTGGGAGCCGGACAGGCGCGCGGAGACGGAGGCGCTGCAGGACGACGCAGAGCGCTTTGTTCCCCGGCGCAGATACTCGCGCGTGGACGATGGCACGGCGGGCGGGGACTATCGCCGCGCGGATGAGCGGAGATATGAAGGAGACTATCACCGCCGTGCGGACGAGAGGAGCTATGATGGGGACTACCGTCGCCGTGCGGACGAGCGGAGCTATGAGGGAGACTATCACCGCCGTGCGGACGAGCGGAGCGGGTACGACAGGGACATCCGCCGTAGCGCAGACGAGCGGAGCTATGAGGGGGACTACCGCCGCAGCGCAGACGAGCGGAGCGGGTACGACAGGGACACCCGCCGCCGTGCAGACGAGCGGAGCTATGAGGGGGACTACCGCCGCAGTACAGACGAGCGCGGCTACTCCGGCGATACCCGCCGCCGCACGGACGAGCGAAGCTACGAGCGCGCCCCCCGCCGCGAGTACGGGCGCGCGGGCGAAGCGGAAGCGGGCGACCGCAGCCGCTACGCGCCCCAGCGCCGCCGCGCGGGCGGTACCGCGCCCGTGTTCGGGAACGATGAGCGCGCGCGCGGCGAGGAGGAGTCGCCGGTGTACGGCGGCCGGGAGCATGACAACATCGACCCGGCGGACGCGCGGCCGGGCGTGGGGCGGCTGCCGATAATAGCCATGGCGGCGGTGGCACTGCTGCTGATAGTGTTTGTGCCCATGCTGATAAACGGCCGGCGCAACGTGGCCGACATGCAGGCGGCCGGTCAGGGCGCTGCGGGAGCGGGCGTGCAGGTGACGGCGCAGGCGCCCGACCCCACGGACGCGATGCCGGGCGAGGCGACCGAGGCCCCCACCGAAGCGCCTACCGCCGAGCCCACCGAGGAGCCCCTGCCCTCCAACCTGATAGTGTCCCGGTACACGGGTCGCACGCTGGACAAGGACAAGCCCGCGGTGGCGCTCACCTTTGACGACGGCCCCAGCGGGCAGACCCCGCGCATACTGGACGCTCTGGAGCAAAACGGCGGACTGGCCACCTTCTTCCTGGTGGGCGACCGCGTGGAGAAGTACGCCGAGACCGCGCAGCGCGAGTATCAGATGGGCTGCCTGGTGGGCACGCATCTGTACAGCCATACCAAGCTGACCACGCTGTCGGCGGAGGAGATAAAGAGCGAGCTCGACCTATGCAACGCGGCGCACGAGAGCGTGCTGGGCGCAGCGCCCGAGGTGGCGCGCCCGCCCTACGGCTCGGCCAATGCCACCGTGAAGGAAACGCTCAACATGCCGCTCATCAACTGGTCGCTCAACTCGAACGACTGGGAGACGCGCGATGCCGACCGCATCTATAACGACGTGATGAACAACGTGCAGGACGGCGACATAGTGCTGTTCCACGACCTGAAGGACTTCTCGGCCTCGGCCATAGAGCGCATCGCACCGGCGCTGGCGGATATGGGCTATCAGATGGTCACGGTGCAGGAGCTGTTCGAGCTCAAGGGCCGCACGCTGGAACCGGTCACGCTTTACAGCAAGCGCGTGGTCGTGGTGGACGATTCCGCGGGCTGAGCATGGATATGGACAGAGCGCCGCCGACAGATGTCGGCGGCGCTTTGCTTGTCGATATGGCTCCGGAGCGTTCGGCACTTGCTGCTTC
>JBJEUC010000014.1:0-6222 GCA_051883635.1 Candidatus Fimadaptatus sp. | reverse complement strand
TGCCGCAGGACATGGTGAGCAGAAGCGCGCTCAGCAGCAGAGCGAGGAGCTTGCGGAACTTGCTCATGGGAATCCTCCTTGTTGTATTTATTTGGGCCGCGTGCGGCCCGGCAGCTTATCTAAAATCTCAGAAAGCTGCATAAACAAATTATATATGCAATTATCCTTCGTGTCAACGTAATTTCCTGTCAAAAGCCTCACTTTGTTGCACGATTGGCACAACTTCGAGCGCTAAATTAACTTTACAACACCGCCCGGCGCGCGTAAAATAAGGTAAGGAGTATCGGCACGCATTTGCGCGCCCATATTGGTACGGGAAAGGTGATGCATATGCCTTATACTTCGATGTCCCGACAGGACAGGAACCGGTTCGGGCTCAAGTCCCATGTGATACCGATGATAATCGCAATAGCCTATCTGGTGGATTCGATAGAAGCCGAAATAACCATGCTGCGCCTGTTCACGCTGATTCTGGCCGCCTGCTACGTGGTGTCGGTGATGGTGGCCGTCGTGCAGGAGCTGCACGAGCGCCACAAGGCGCGCGCGGCAAGCGGCGCCAATACGTCCGACAGGTGAATATGCAAAAGCGCAGACCGCCGCCCGCGGGTTTGAACCGTGCGGGCGGCGGTCTTTGTGCGCCGGACAGTGCGGCGGGGGAAAGCCCCGCCGCTTTTTGCTGCCATGAAACATCGCGCAGCATACCCGCGCAGAGCTGGATGCCACGCGCAGCGAGCTGCTGCTGCTAAGAGCCCACACCATGGAGCTCGAAGCCGCGCTCGTGGATCTGCTTGCCAAGCAATCCGGCAAGTAACAAAAAAGCGTTCAGCGTGAAACCACCACGCTGAACGCCGGACCGCAGGCGGGCTCCTGACAGCCCGCTTGCACTTGAATTATAGCATGTCCCGGCAAAAAAATCAACACGCAAACGGAGGTCATCCCCATGAAGACCGCGATAACCTGCAAGTCCTTTGACGGCCGCTGCATCAGCGAGCGCGAGCTCGCTGCTACCCGCGCAGAGCTGGATGCCACGCGCAGCGAGCTGCTGCTGCTAAGAGCCCACACCATGGAGCTCGAAGCCGCGCTCGTGGATCTGCTTGCCAAGCAATCCGGCAAGTAACAAAAAAGCGTTCAGCGTGAAACCACCACGCTGAACGCCGGACCGCAGGCGGGCTCCTGACAGCCCGCTTGCACTTGAATTATAGCATGTCCAGGCAAAAAAATCAACACGCAAACGGAGGTCAACCCCATGAAAACCGCGATAACCTGCAAGTCCTTTGACGGCCGCTACATCAGCGAGCGCGACTGCATCGCCCGCATCGAGGGCAACGACTACCCCTGCTCCGTCCTCGTGAGCGACGAGGGCGACGGCTACATCGTGACTCTGTACAAGGGCATGCGCACCGTGGAGGCGCAGCTCATGCCCGCGCTGGACACCAACATGGAGCTGGCCCTGCCCGCGATGCTCGCCGGCGGTAACTACAACGCCGCTCTTGCGCAGCTGGCCGACACATTGCCCGCGGATCCCGCCGCGCTCAGCGCGCTGGCCGCCGCCGCCGCGGAGCTGGAGGCGCCGCCGCGCCGGCCGCCGTGCGCAATAGCCTGGCCATGGACGCCACCGCCGCGCAGATAGCCGCCGCCGCATATGAAAAGCGGCGGGAGCACCGTCTCTCCCGCCGCCTGGATCAGGCTATCTCGTCCAGCTTGCTCAGCGCATACACGTATATCTTGAGCGCCTTGAGCAGCGACTCTATCGACATCACCTCGTCCGGGCTGTGCGCGTAGCCGTGGCCCGGCGCCAGCAGGCCCTCGGGCACGCGCTCGCCCGGGAAGCTGCCGCCGAAGGTTATGGCGTTGGGCAGCACCTTGGAGTACGTGCCGCCGCCCATCGTGAAGTTGGGGGTCTTTGTATCGCCGGTCACGTCGCGGTACGCCTGGGTCAGCACGCGCACGCGCGGGTCGTTTTCTTCCATATAAAATGTTGAGGACATGTTGATGCGCTTTATCACCGCGCCCATGCGCGCCAGGTTCACGCACAGCCGCGCGCGCAGGTCGTTGGTGTCGCATGTCACGGGGAAGCGGCAGTCCATGGTGAGCGTGATGCGGCCGGCGTTGAAGCGCGCCATGCCGCCGGTGAAGGTGAGCCTTCCGGTGGGCTCGTCGGAGCAGGCTATGCCCGCGCCCTCGCCGTAGTTGTCCGCAAGCAGCCGCTTTATCGCGCGCATAGCGCGGCGGGTCTCGGGCAGCAGCGCACCGGTCTCAAGCAGCGCCGAGGCCAGCGCGCCTATCGCGTTCACCGAGCCCTCGGGGCTGGCGGCGTGCGCGGCCTTGCCCTGGGCGCGCACCACCACGCCGTGGGGTATGCGCTCGACCTCCTTGTCCAGCCGCAGCTCCTCTATCGCCATGTAGTCCAGCTCGCGCAGTACACAGAGCGCGCGGTCGGCCACCGCGTTGGCCGCGCTGCCGCCCTCGAAGGCCAGCAGGTCGTCGCCGCATTGGAGCAGTATCTCGACCGTCATGCGCCCCTTCTGCGCGTAGCATACGGGGAAGGAGGCGTCGGGCACCAGCGTCACGTCGGGCAGGCGCACGCCGGACGACTTGCGCCTGGACTGCGCGACCATGTACTTCATGTCGTGCATGCCGCTCTCCTCGCAGGTGCCCAGCATCAGGCGCAGCCTGTGCCTCAGCGGCAGGCCCAGGTCGCGCGCGCACATGAGCGCGTACAGGCCCATCACGCCCATGGCCTTGTTGTCGCCGGAGCCGCGGCCCACAACGTAGCCCGGGCAGCCGTCGCCCGCGCCTATCACCTCGCCCTTGTAGGGGCCATATGCCCAGTCGTTGCCCTCGGGCACCACGTCCAGGTGCGCGGCTATGCCTATCTCGGCCGACTGCGCGCCCAGATATACGCTGCCGCAGTAGCCCGAGTGGTTCTCGGTCTCAAAGCCCTTCTCGCGGGCGCTGGCCAGCGCGTAGTCCAGCATCTGCGCGCAGCCCGCGCCGAAGGGCTGCCCCTCCTGCGCCGAGGCCGCGTCGGCTACCGAGCGTATGCGCACCCAGGCGCACAGCTCGTCCACTATCTGCTGCTTGTGCTCGTCTATCCATTTGTCTATCCTGTCCAGCATGGCGTGTTCCTCCGTTTCCAGTATTTGCCCGTCAGTCGGGCAGCTCGTAGTCGCAGGCTACCGAGCTTTCGCGTATCTCGTGCATGTGCTTGCGTATCGGTACGTGGGCGGGATGGGTCTGATAGCCCTCCAGCGCCGCGCGGTCGGTGAATGTGCATACGAGCGCGATGTCGTAGCTGCGCTCGGTGCGGTAAAAGTCGACTCCGGTCTCCACGCTTATGAGCCCAGGCACCTTGCCGCGCAGCGAGTAGAACAGCTCGGCGGTGGCGCGCAGGTTCTCGGGGGACTTGTCCTTCAGTCGGAACAGCACTATATGGCGTATCATTGGCTCAGCTCCTTTGCCGTTTCAGTATATCACATGCGCCGCGCAAGCTCAATCGCATTTGCGGGCGGAGGGGTTAATTTCCGGCGCGCGCCGGGCCACGCGGCCCCTGTACCAGCCGGTCACGCTGCCCTTCTTGGCCAGATAACCGCGCGAGGTGGAAAGCAGCACGTGCAGCTCGTCGCCGGGGCGCACCTCCAGCTCGTAGGAGGACAGCCCGTCCAGCTGGCAGCGCGGGCTGCCCTCGCTCCTGTCGTAGAGCAGGCTGACCGGCGCGTACAGCTCGCGCCCGGTCTCTACGTGGCGCACCAGGGCGATGTCGCCCTGCTCGGCCAGCACGTCCACGTCGCCGTGGCCCCAGCGCACGTGCACCGGGTCGCGCGAGGGCGCCTGCGCGTCCAGGGCGTAACTGGGCGCGATGCCGTCCACACTTATCCACCTGAAGTCGTCGCCTTCGCGCGGCAGCAGCAGCGCGTTCAGCTGCGCGTCGAACTTTATGCCCACGCCTCCGTCGATGTCCACTATGCGCTGGCGGCGGCTGATGTAGGGCGAGTAGTCGGCCCTGTCCGCGCGGTACAGGCCGCTGGGCCAGTGGCCCACTATCAGGTACTTGTCGAAGCACACGCCCTTTTCGATGAAGGCGTCGTTCTTGAGGAAGGGATGCACCTCCCTGCCCACATAGCGCTCCGCGTCGCCCGAGGGCATGCCACCGTGTACGAACAGGTACCCGGGCGTGTCTATGAAGGTGGGCAGGTCCATCAGGAAGTCTATCTCGGGCGCAAAGCAGCGCAGGCACTCGCGCCGCGCCGCCTCCGCATCCATCTCCGGGCCGAAGGCTATGCCCAGCTCCCGGCACATCTCGACAAACAGGCTGGAGCCGTGCCGGGCCGCCATGCCGCTGGCGTATTCGTAGGCATCGCGGGCGGAGTGGTTCATCTCGCCCGTGAGATAGGAAAGCGACCACAGCTCGTTGTTGCCAATGCACATGTGCGCGCGGCCGCTTTTGCACAGCTGCATCGCGCGGCGTATCATGCCCAGCGTGTCCTCACCGCGCTCGCATATGTCGCCTACTATTATCAGCGTGTCGGCGGGGGTGAGGCATATCTTCTCCAGCAGCTGGTCAAACAGCGCCCTGTGGCCGTGTACGTCGGATACGGCGATGAGCCGGCCGGTGGGCGAGGGGACGACCCGTTTCAGTTTTGCAAGCATGGCTTCACACTCTTTCGCATTGCGGTATGGTGCGGGATATCGCTTCATCCATTATAGCGCATGATTTCGACCCGGTCAATCCGGCGCGGACGCGGGCGATGCCTGCATTCTTAGCATAAACATGCTTGCCATATGAGCAAAATGCGCTTATACTGGATTACAAGTCCCATCGGGGCCCATATTGATGCTCTTATTGTGCATATTAATCCGGGAGGTGTAAATTGTGTCCGATCAAGTAGCGCAGATAGCGGAACGCATTCGTGAGCTTCGAGAAATTTCGGACCGCACGGTCGAACAGGTGGCGGCGTTGATCTCAATACCGGTCTCCGACTACGAGGCGCTGGAAGCAGGCACTTACGACGTACCGATAAGCGTGCTGCTCAAGCTCTCCTCGCTGTACCATGTCGATATGAACACGATACTGACCGGCGAGTCGCCCAAGATGAACATATTCGCGCTCACCCGCAAGGGCATGGGCGTGGACATCGACAGGCGCACTCATTATCACTACAAAAACCTGGCCTACAACTTCGCTCACCGCAAGATCGAACCGCTGCTGGTCACCCTTTTGCCGCAGTCCAATCCGGAGCTGAAGACCAACTCCCACTCCGGCCATGAATTCGATTATGTACTCGAAGGGCGCATGCACATTGTCATCGACAACAATGAGCTTATACTCGAGCCCGACGATTGCGTGTACTACGACTCGCTCTATCCGCACGCCATGCAGGCGGCGGATAACGAAACAGTGAAATTGCTGGCCATGGTTATACCATAACGATGAAGGGAGCCGCGCGGCTCATCGCTTAGGAGGAATAACCATGCGACTGCTGGAGCGCTACATGCGCACGGATTTTAGCAACCTGGATGAATTCTACTCGAACTACAAGCTGTATGTGCCGGACAACTTCAACTACGCTATAGACGTGATGGACCAGATGGCCCTGCTCAGCCCCGACCAGCGCGCAATGATATGGGTCAACGAGCGCGGCGAGGAGCACATATTCACCTTTGCCGACTTCAAGAACATGTCCGACCGCGCCGTGACCGTGCTGCGCAACGCGGGCATACGCAGGGGCGATACCGTGCTTTTGATGCTCAAGCGCAGGTACGAGTTCTGGGTGCTGGCGCTGGCGCTGATGAAGCTGGGCTGCGTGCATATACCGGCCACGCATCAGCTGCAGAAGAAGGACATCGCCTACCGCATAAAGGCCTCGGGCGCAAAGATGGTCATATGCGTGGGCGACGCCGAGGTGATAGGCCATACCGACAAGGCGGTGGAGGAGATAGACTGGCCCGTGGCCAAGATGTGCGTGGCCTCCTACGAGATCGGCCACACGCTGCGCCATGAGGTCGACCCCGAAAGCCAGTGCGAGCAGCCCGTAAGCTTTACGCTGGGCGCGGACTGGCTGGACTACGACCGGCTCTTTGCCGAGGCCAGGCCCGATTTCGACGGCGTCGTGCCCAATACCAACGACGACATGATGCTCATCTACTTCACATCGGGCACCACCGGCATGCCCAAGATGGTGGCGCACAACTACGCCTACCCGCTGGGCCAGGCGGCGACCG
>JBJEUC010000013.1:0-1532 GCA_051883635.1 Candidatus Fimadaptatus sp. | reverse complement strand
GAGCGGCCGATGATACTTAGCACTCAGCTGCCCGAATTCTTCAACGACATATGCGAGGTAATACGCCTGTTCATCACCGCGCCCGAGATACGGCTCGCGGAGGAGGCCACGGAGCAGGAGGCCGCCGAGCAGACAGCCATGGACGGCTGCGTGCGCCATATGCACAGCGAGCAGGACGGCGTGTGGCGCGAGACGTTCGAGTACGACGGCGCGCGCCGCGCGGGCGAGCTGCCCGTGCCCGGGGGCGACGCGCTGGAGCGCAAGAAGCAGCTCAAGCGGCTGATAAAGCACACGCTGTACGAGCTGCTGCGCGACCATCTGGGCATAAGGCCGCCGTGGGGCTCGCTCACGGGCATACGCCCCACGCGCCTGATATACGAGGCGATGGAGCGCGGCATGGACGAGAGCGCGGCCGTGGAGTGGCTCACGCGCACGTTTGACGTGGCCCCGCACAAGGCCGAGCTGCTGCGCGGCATAGCGCGGGTGCAGCGCCCGCTCATGCAGCACTCCGCGAAGGAGTTCGACCTGTACATTGGCATACCATTTTGCACCACGCGCTGCGCCTACTGCTCGTTCGCGTCGGACGAGCTGGGGCGGGGCAGGCTGGTGGAGCCGTACCTGGAGGCCCTGCTGCGGGAGATAGAGCTGACCGGGCGCATGATGCGCGAGCGGGGCTTTACCGTGCGCGCCTCGTACATGGGCGGCGGCACGCCCACGGCGCTGAGCGCGCCGCAGCTCGAGCGCGTGATAGCCGCCGCGCAGCGCGAGTTCCCCGGCTCGGTGGAGTGGACCTGCGAGGCGGGGCGGCCCGACACCATAGACCGCGACAAGCTGAAGGTGCTGCTGGACGCGGGCATAACGCGCATATCGATAAACCCGCAGACGCTCTGCGACGAAACGCTTGAGCTTATCGGCCGCCGCCATACCACGCGCGACACCATCGAAGCCTACGAGCTGGCGCGCGCAATGGGCTTTGACGACATAAACATGGACCTCATCGCCGCGCTGCCCGGCGAGGACATCGCCGCCTTCGAGCGCAGCATGCGCGGCGTATGCGAGCTGAGCCCCGAGAGCGTGACCGTGCATACCCTGGCGATAAAGCGCGCCTCAAAGCTGCACGAGAAGAACTACGCCCAGGTGGACGCGCAGACCGCGCAGCGCATGGTCGAACTGGCGCGCGCGCTGGCGGCGGAGTCGGGCTACCTGCCCTACTACCTCTACCGGCAGAAGTACATGGCAGGCAATCTGGAAAACGTGGGCTACGCGCGCCCGGGCAAGGCCTGCCTGTACAATATCGACATAATGGAGGAGACCACGCACAACCTGGCGCTGGGCGCGGGCGCGATAACCAAGTGGATATTCCCCGAGCATCGCCGCATAGAGCGCGCCGCCAACGTGCGCAACATAGAGCTGTACATACAGCGTGTAGACGAGATGGCCGCGCGCAAGGCGGAGATAATCGATATGTATTAAGAATGTGGCGGGGGAGCAAGCTCCCCCGCCACTACGTTAGTGTCTTTAGACAGTTGAGC
>JBJEUC010000012.1:0-6238 GCA_051883635.1 Candidatus Fimadaptatus sp. | reverse complement strand
AGGCGCTGCTGCGCATGGAGAGCACCCGCGTGGTCAAGGCGGTGCGCAACCGCGCCAACCGCGCGGCGAACTGCGACAATGCCAACATGGACAAGGCGATAAACGCATCCATCCGCCAGGTGGAGACGATAGAGTGGCTGGAGGCCAACATGGGCCTTGAGCGGCTGACCCCGGCGCTGGAGCAGGTGGCGCGCGCGCGGCTGGATAACCGCAACGCCACGCTGGAGGAGCTGGGCGCGATGATAGAGCCGCCGCTGGGCAAGTCGGCAGTGAACCACCGGCTGCGCAGGATAGAGGAATTGGCCGCGAAGCTGAAGGCGCGGCAGGAGGTAAGCCCCGATGGTGAGTGAGACGTTTGTGATAGGCGGCACGGGCCTGCGCTCGCGCCAGGCCGAAAAGATGGTGCGCACGGCGTGCAAGTTCGCAAGCCGCATAAGCGTTACCCATCTGGCCAAGACGATAAACGCGAAGTCCATGATGGGCGTGTTCTCGCTGGAGGTGGCGGCGGGCGAAAGCGTGACCGTGACGGCCGAGGGCGGGGACGAAAAGCAGGCCATGGAGGCCATAAGGCAGCTGGTAAACTCGGAGCTTGCGCAGGGCGCCGAGTAGATCGCATATAATAAATGGAGGGGAAGATTGTGAACCGTATAGGCGTAATGGCGGAATCCTTTGCCGTGGGCGTACCCAAGGGTATGGAAATGGCCGCGCAGGTGGGCGCGGCGGCAGTGCAGGTCTATGTGGGCGGACGCGGAGCCACCCAGAGCGTATGGACGGGCGACTATCGCCGCGAGATACTGAAGAAGGCCCGCGACTGCGGCCAGGTGATAAGCGCGATGTGCGGCGACCTGGGCGGCCACGCCTTTGAGGGCAGGGCCGAAAACGACGAGTGGCGCATCGACGAGGTAAAGCGCATGTTCGACCTGTGCCTGGACATGGACTGCACGATACTCACCAACCACATCGGCCGCGTGCCGGCCGACCCCGCGCATCCGCGCTACGCCGTGATGGTGGACGCCATGCAGCGTATTGACCGGCTGGGCCGCGAGAGCGGCTGCCGGCTGGCGATAGAGACCGGCCCCGAGACCCCGGCCACGCTCAAGCGCTTCCTGGACGACATCGGCGGCAGCAACATCGGCATCAACTTCGACCCCGCCAACCTCAAGATGGTCATGGATGTGGACGCCGCCGAGGGCGTGCGCACGCTGGGCAGCCACATACTGCACACCCACGCCAAGGACGGCAAGATATACAAGTTCATGGGCGGCGAGGAAGTGTACGGCATATTCTGCGACGGCGGCATAGAGGACCTGCAGAAGCTGGGCGACTACTTCGAGGAGGTGCCGCTGGGCGAGGGCGACGTGAACTGGGACGGCTACATCAAGGCGCTGGACGAGGTAGGCTACCAGGGCTACTTCACGATAGAGCGCGAGTGCGGCGCGGATCCGGCCACCGACATCAGGCTGGCGGTGGCGTTCCTGCGCAAGCTGCTGGGCTAAACAGGCGCTGAAGCGCGACGGGAGGGGGCGGCCTATGGTAGAGGAGATATCAAGGCGCAGATCGGTGCGCAGCTTCAAGTCCGATCCGATACCGGACGAGGCGGTGCGGGCCCTGCTGCACTGGCGCGACTGGGTGCATCCGTTCAAGGACCGGCTGACCATCGACAACCACATACGGCGGCTGCCGGGCGACGCCAGGCTCACGGGCCTGTTTCTCATCAAGGCCCCCGCGTACCTCATGTACACCTCGCAGAAGGCGCCGCTGGCGGGCGTGAACGCGGGCTTCATACTGGAGCAGATATCGCTGGGCCTGAGCGTGTGCGGGGTGGGCTCGTGCTACATGGGCGCGGCGCGCGTGGCGCCCGAGCATCTGCGCTCGCTGCGGTTTGACCCCATGATGCTGATGGCCTACGGCGTGCCCGACGAGCCGCTCACGCGCAGCCTGGCCGAATTCAAGCGCAAGCCCCTGGAGCAGATATGCACCGGGGATACCGGCAGGCTGCACGCCATACTCGAAAGCGCGCGGCTCGCGCCCTCGTCCATGAACCGCCAGCCCTGGCGCTTTGCGGTCGCGGGCGACGCCATACACTGCTACGTGGCGCGCAGCGGCATTGGCCTGATGCGCGAGCTGTGCGACATCGACCTGGGCATAGCGCTGGCGCACATGTACCTGACCGCCACTGCGCAGGGGCTCAGGGTCGAGTTCGTGCCGCGCATGTCCGCGCGGGACAGCGTGCCGCGCGGCGCGAGCTACATCACCACCATGTGCCTCGGCTGAGGGCACGAAAGGAACCGCGATATGACAAGGCTGATTATAGTGCGCCACGGCCAGACCATATGGAACACGCAGCACCGAATGCAGGGCCGGCAGAACTCGCCGCTCACCGACACTGGCCGGGAGCTGGCGCGCAGGCTGGCGCTGAGGCTCAGGGGCGTGCCGCTGGACGGAATACTGACCAGCCCCCTGGGCCGCGCCGTCGATACCGCGCGCATACTGGCGCAGGGCGCGGACGTGCGCGTGGATGAGCGGTTGTGCGAGCTGGATCTGGGGCGCTGGGAGGGCGAGGACATGCGCACCATGGAGGAGCGCTATCCGATAGACTTCGAGAGCTTCTGGCAGGACCCCAACCGCTACATGGAGCTGCGCGGCGGCGAGACGTATGATTCTCTGCTGGAGCGCACGGGCGAGCTGCTGCGCGAGATGGCCGGGCGCGAGGGCACGTACCTGATGGTGACGCACGCCATTGCGCTCAGGGCGATACGGCAGCATGTGCTCTCTCTGCGCACCGAGGAGTCGCGCGTGTCCATGCCCTCGTGCTGCCTGTGCCAGGTGAACATGGAGGGCGGCAGGAGCGACATGGTGCTGTTTGGCGACAGGTATCACCATGACCCCTCCATATGTGAGTGGTGGCACGGCTCGCCCGAGCGCATCAACGTGCTCAGGCCCGGCTCGACCATCACGCGCATACGCCCGCTGGCCGAGGCGTTCGCGCACAAGCCGCGGACGCTGTCGCTGGACGACGACGGCGCCATATGGCATGACGGCACGCGCGCGGGCTACCTCTACCGCGTGGCCGAGGAGGTGGGCGCGGGCGACGTGCGGCAGCATCCTCGCACGACCATGCCGCTCAGCTACGAATTCTTGACCGGGCGCGGGCTCCGCCTGGAGCTGGTGGACTCGATACCGGAAAACGCGCGCCCGCAGCCCATTGCGGACGACCCGGAGCTCACACTGAATATATGAACAGACGACGCGCGCCGGATGATTCCCGGCGCGCGTGCGTGCAAAAAAGGAGCGACTTCATGAAAGTATTTCGCAGTGAACACCCGCGCACGCAGATGCGGCGGGCGGACTGGATAAACCTGAACGGCGAATGGCAGTTTGAGATAGACAGGGGCGACACCGGCCGCACGCGGGGGCTGCTGGAGCGCGAGCTGGACGGGCGCATTAACGTGCCCTTCTGCCCCGAGAGCGAACTGAGCGGCGTGGGCGAGCGCGACTTCATGGCGGCCGTGTGGTACCGGCGCACGTTCACGCTGCCCGACGACTGGGCGGGCGAGCGCGTGCTGATGCACTTCGGCGCGGTGGACTACCTGTGCGAGGCCTTTGTGAACGGCGTGAGCGCGGGCACGCACCGGGGCGGCTATACCTCGTTCGAATTCGAGATAACCCGGCTGCTCAGGCCGGGCGAGAACGTGCTGGTCGTCCACGCGCGCGACGACCTGCGCAGCGGGAGGCAGCCCGCGGGCAAGCAGTCGCCCCGGTACGAGTCGCACGGCTGCTTCTATACGCGCACCACCGGCATCTGGCAGACGGTGTGGCTGGAGCGCCTGCCCGCGACCGCGCTGCGCGACGTGCGCTATGAGCCCGACGTGGACAACGCCTGCGTGTACGTGCAGGCCCGGCTGGACGGCGACTGCGCGGGCGTGGCCATGCGCGTTGAGACCTTCTACGAGGGCAAGCCCATGGGCGCGGCGACGGTCAGGGCAGCGCCGGTCACGCGCGCCTGCGTGCCTCTGGACGCGGTGGAGCTGTGGGAGCTGGGCAAGGGCCGGCTCTACGACACGCGCATAACCCTCCTGCGCGAGGGCAGGCAGGTGGACTGCGTGGAGGGCTACTTCGGCATGCGCAAGGTGGAGCTGAGGCAAAACGGCCTCTACCTGAACGATAAGCCTGTGTTCATGCGCCTGGTGCTGGACCAGGGCTTCTACCCCGAGGGCGTGTACACCGCGCCGGGCGACGCCGACCTGCTGGGCGACATACAGCTGTCCATGGACATGGGCTTCAACGGCGCGCGCCTGCACGAGAAGGTGTTTGAGCCGCGCTTCCTCTACTGGGCGGACCGCATGGGCTACATGGTGTGGGGCGAGTTCCCCAACTGGGGCGCGGACACCTCCGACCCGGCGATACTGGCCGCCTATCAGGACGAGTGGGCCGAGGCCGTGCAGCGCGATATCAGCCATCCCTGCATAGTGGGCTGGTGCCCGTTCAATGAGACGTGGGATGTGAACGGGCGCAGGCAGTGCGACGACACGCTGCGCAGCGTGTACCTACTGACAAAGGCGCTGGACCCCACGCGCCCGGTCATCGACACCAGCGGCAACTTCCACGTCATGACCGACATATACGACGTGCATGACTACGAGCAGGACGCGGAGAAGTTCGCCGCGCATTACGCCCGCCGCGCCGAGGGCGGCGAGATATTCGACCAGTTCGCCGACCGGCAGCATTACGGCGGCCAGCCCTACTTCGTGAGCGAATACGGCGGCATATGGGCGCCGGGCGACGGCGTGTGGGACAACCCGGACGGCTGGGGCTACGGCCAGCGCCCGCACTCCGAGGAGGAGTTCGTGGCCCGCTACACGGCGCTGACGGGCACGCTGCTGGACAACCGCTACGTATGCGGCTTCTGCTACACCCAGCTCTACGACGTGGAGCAGGAGCAGAACGGCCTGTACACCTATGAGCGCAAGCCCAAGCTGGACCCCGCCATAATACGCGCGGTCAACACCCGCCGGGCCGCGATGGAGGACGAATGACCGCGCAGGCGGCCGACGCGCGCGCCCGGGCCATGATGCGCGCGGCGCTTGATGAGGCGCGCGCTGCCCTTAAGGAGGGCGAGTTCCCGGTGGGGGCGGTCGTGGCGCGCGGGGAGGAGATAGTCGCCCGCGCGCACAACCTGCGCGAGCGCCTGCACGACCCCACGGCGCACGCCGAGGTGCTGGCGCTCCGCGCGGCGGCGGCGGCGCTGGGCGACTGGCGGCTGGGCGGATGCCGGCTGTACGTGACGCTGGAGCCCTGCCCCATGTGCGCCGGGGCGATAGCGGCCGCGCGGCTGGACGGAGTAACATTCGGCGCGTATGACCCGGGCCGGGGGTGCTGCGGGAGCGTGTACCGCCTGACCGAGGATCCGGCCTTCAACGCGTTCGTACCGGCGACGGGCGGCGTGCTGGAGGAGGAGTGCGCGGCGCTGATAAACGGTTTTTTGAGGGAACACAGGTGATGAGGGCCGGGGCGGGGGCGCGTGCCTGCCGCCCCGGCGCGGATGCGGAGGTGCGCCGGGATGGACGCTGCGGAGGTATATACGCGCACGGGCTCGCCGCTGGGCGGCATAATACTGGCCGGGCGGGGCGACGCGCTCACCGGCCTCTGGTTCGAGGGGCAGAGGTACGAGTGCGCGACGCTCACGGGCGGCGCGCGCCCGGGCGAGCTGGCCGTATTCGGCGAGGCGCGCCGCTGGCTGGAGGAGTACTTCGCCGGGCGCAGGCCGGAGCGCACGCCGCCGCTGGCCCCGGCGGGCAGCCCGTTTCGGCAGGCCGTGCTGGCGGAGCTGCGGGGCATACCCTATGGCCGGACGCTGACCTACGGCGAGCTGGCGCGGCGGCTGGCCCGGGGCGGCGGGGGTGCGCGCGCCGTGGGCGGGGCGGTGGGGCATAACCCGATATCGATAATGATACCCTGCCACCGGGTGCTGGGCGCGGGCGGAAGGCTGACGGGCTACGCGGGCGGGCTGGAGCGCAAGCTGTTCCTGCTCGCGCTGGAGGGCGTTGACACGGAGGCGCTGCGCCGGTAGCGCGGGCGAATTGCCAAAGAACGCAAAAAAATGTTGCCCGAGGTATTGACAAGTCGCCCGCCGCGTGGTATAATAGACAACGTCGACTGCACAGAATGCGGCGGACGACAAACTGAATAATGCCGAATGGTGTAACGGTAACACTAACGACTCTGACTCGTTCATTCT
>JBJEUC010000011.1:0-6239 GCA_051883635.1 Candidatus Fimadaptatus sp. | reverse complement strand
GGTGGGCAAGTGCTTTGGCGGCAGCGTGGACGCGCAGGAGGTAGTGCTGCCGGTCACGGCGGGCGGCGTGCTGCCCTGCGGCGCGAGCGGGCGCTGGCAGAGCGATGACTGAGTATCAGGCGGGCAGGTACCGCATAGAGATACTGTACGAGGACAACCACCTGCTGGTGGTGCGCAAGCCCCCCAACATGGCCGTGCAGGCCGACGCATCGGGCGACCTTGACCTGCAGAGCGCGCTCAAGGGCTATATAAAGGAAAAGTACCAAAAGCCCGGCGAGGTGTTCCTGGCGCTGTGCCACCGGCTCGACCGTCCGGTGGGCGGGGCGATGGTGCTGTGCCGCACGTCCAAGTGCGCCGAAAGGCTCACGCGCCAGTTCGCCCAGCATACGGTGGACAAGGTGTACCTGTGCGCGGTGGAGGGCGGGCTGAAGGACGCCATTTCGCCGGTGGACTACCTGGTCAAGGACGCGCGCGGCATGGTGCGCGTGGCGGGGGCGGACGAGCCGGGCGCCAGGCGCGCGTGCCTCACCGCCGCGCCGCTGGCGGAGGCTGAGGGGCTCACGCTGGTGCGCGTGGAGCTGGGCACGGGGCGCTCGCATCAGATACGCGTGCAGATGAAGCACGCGGGCTATCCGCTCTGGGGCGATAACCGCTACGGCTCCGGCCGCCCGGGGCAGCAGATAGCGCTGTGGGCCGCACACCTGGCGTTTGACCATCCAACAACGCACGAGCGCCTCAGCTTCGACTGCCCCGTGCCCGAGGCTCCGCCCTGGAACATCTGGCGCATTTGCGCAAACGGTGGTATAATCAGGGCAGAGACGCGCGCAAGGTGACGCGCGCGGACGCGGGAGGTGCGCAATGAGCCGTGAATCGGGACTGAGCAAGCGGGGACTGGCGTTTGTGGCCTGCGTGATAGGCGTACCGCTGTGCGCGTACATACTGCCGGGCGTGCATGTGGAGCCGGTCTACATGTCCGTGGTGCTGGGGCTGGTGCTGGGCGGGTTCTTCTACCTGGTGCGGCCGCTGCTCAAGCTGCTTACGCTGCCGATAGGCTGCCTTACCATGGGGCTGTTTTCGCTCGTGCTGGACACGGGCGCGATATACCTTCTGAGCGTATATCTGCCCGGCTTCAGCCTGGACGGGCCGGAATGGGCGCTGGCGATCGCGGCGATACTGATGATACTGCGCTGCCCGGTGCTGCGCTGAAGGAGGAGGATCAAGTATGCGCGTTCAGGTTTCGCGTGAAGCCCTGATGGGCAGCGGAGTTATGGGCGAGCTGTTCCTGGGCGACAGCCTGGAGCTGTCAGACAGGCTTACCGGCAAATACGGCGGACGCGTGCAGTGCGTATATTTGGATCCGCCCTTTTTCACGGGGAGCCTGTTCAACATGCGCGTGCGCGTGGGCGAGCGCGAATGGCGCAGCGGCGCCGGTTCGCTGGAGCTGAGCGCGTATTCGGACAAGTGGGCGAGCTCAGAGGAGTACATATCCGAAATACGCGCGCTGGCCGAGCTGGCCCGCGAGCTGATGAGCGATACGGGCGTGATATTCCTGCACGTGGACTGGCGCATGCAGGCACGGCTGCGCATCATGATGGACGAGGTGTTCGGCGAGAACAACTTCATGAACGAGATAATCTGGACGTATCAGACCGGCGGGCGCGCGCGCAAGTACTTCTCGCGCAAGCACGACGTGATACTGTTCTACCGCAAGGGCCCGGCGTACCGGTTCTATATCGAAAACGTGCCCATATCCCGCACCGACGCGCGCCGCAACCACATGAAGCGCCAGGTGGACAAGGACGGGCGCGTGTACCGCACGATAAAGTCGGGCGGCAAGGTGTACAAATACTACGACGACGACCCGGTCTATCCCGGCGACGTGTGGGACGACGTGAGCCACCTGCAGCAGAAGGACCCGCAGCGCACCGGCTATGACACGCAAAAGCCGCTCAAGCTCCTGGAGCGCATAGTGCTGTGCTCCACGCGCCCGGGCGACATAGTGTGCGACCTCACCTGCGGCTCGGGCACGGCGCTGGAGGCGGCGGCCATAAACGGGCGCAACTTCGTGGGCGTGGACATGAGCCCGCTGGCCGTGCAGACGGCGCGCAGGCGGCTGGTGGGCAGCCGCGTGAGCCTGAACATGCCGGGCAGCGAGGGCAGCCCCGTGATGGAGCTGGACGTTATGACGGGCGTGGGCAACTACGAATGCGACCTGCGCCGCTTCAGCCCGGAGCCGGGCGTGGGCGAGCGCGCCTTTGACGGGCTGGACGCGGTGACGGGCTGGTCGGGCGGCTACATAAACGACGACGTGTTCTACTCCTACGTACACGACATGCGCTCCAAGCAGCATCCGCGCCTGGACGCGCATCTGTCCATACCCGTATGGGACGGCGTGCCGGCGGTGCGCATAGAGGACGTGTACGGGCGGGCATTCTACTATACGCTGGACCTGTGATATCATTTTTGCGCGCAAGGCGCGGCGGGGGAAGCAAATGTCTATCAATACCACGGGCTACTGGGCGCTGGTAATGCGCGCGCTCAAGGAGACGGGCGACATCGCGTCCGTCTATACCCAACTGGAAAACCCGGACAATTTCTACATAGGCTACGTAACGCACATGTCGGCGCGGCACTTTGCCATGCGCGCGCTGGACATAGACGGCTCGCACGACGGCTGGCTGATAGGCCGCTGCGCCGACGTGGTGCAGGTGATAGCGGGGGACGACTATGAGGTGCGCATGAAGTGGCTGGAGACGCTGCTGGACAAGCCTGCGCCGGACGACCCGCTGAGCGAGGACTGCGACGACCTGTTCGCGGGCTATGCGCGCGCGGCCATGGAGAGCGGTCAGGCGATAACCCTCTGGGCGGAGGACGCCGATGAGGAGATAAGCGGCTTTGTGCGGCAGGTGGACGACCTGCACATAACGCTGGGCGCGCTGGACTTCTTCGGCCAGGACGCGGGCGAGAGGGTGGTGAGCCTTTCACAGCTGGAGCTGATGAGCATAGACGCGCTGGAGGAGCGCATGATAATGCGCATGCACGACAACGTGTCGCCGACATCGCCGCTCAAGCTGCTCAGGCGCTGAGGCGGGACGGGCGTCCTGCCGCAGATCAAGTGGGCAAAATGCGCGCTTCAGGCGCGCTCAGACTGTCAAGGACCCTGATGGCGCCCGCAAGGGCCCGCAGGCCCTCACGCGCTGGCCGGCGTGTGCGGCGGAAGCTGGCAGGGGTGGCAGGGGCGGGGCTCCCCGTCCGCCGGATTGTTTGGCAGGCTGCGCGCGCCCCGGGCGCGGTTTTGACACACCGGCGCTTTAATTGCCGGTGGATAAATTAACTTAAGGGATATATACTGGACAACAATACCCATGCGTAAAGGAGTGAGATACTTGGCAAAGGTGACGGTGGACGAGCAGAGGTGCAAGGGCTGCGGCCTGTGCGCGCTGGCCTGCCCCAAGAAGATAATGGGGCTGTCTGAGACCAAGATAAATTCCAAGGGCTATCGCCCGGCCGAATGCAAGGAGCCGGAAAAGTGCATCGGCTGCGCCTTCTGCGCGACGATGTGCCCCGATACGGTCATTACGGTAGAGAAATAAGGAGGTCAGGCCCCAATGGCAAAGATGCTGATGAAGGGTAACGAGGCGGTGGCCGAGGCCGCAATACAGGCGGGCTGCCGGTTCTTCTTCG
Organism: Candidatus Fimadaptatus sp.; assembly: GCA_051883635.1. GTDB lineage: Bacteria > Bacillota > Clostridia > Christensenellales > Aristaeellaceae > Fimadaptatus. The sequence goes on along the minus strand of JBJEUC010000011.1, from coordinate 2,555 downwards.
GCTACCCGATAACGCCTCAGAACGAGATACCTGAATACATGTCGGCGCGCCTGCCCAAGGTGGGCGGCACGTTCCTGCAGGCCGAAAGCGAAGTGGCGGCCATAAACATGGTCTACGGCGCGGCGGGCGCCGGCGCAAGGGCGATGACCTCGTCCTCCAGCCCGGGAATAAGCCTCAAGCAGGAGGGCATATCCTACATGGTCGGCGCGGAGCTGCCGGCCGTGATAGTCAACATGGTGCGCGGCGGCCCCGGTCTGGGCTCCATACAGCCCGCGCAGAGCGACTACTACCAGTCCACGCGCGGCGGCGGCCACGGCGACTACCGCACGCCCACCTTCGTGCCCGCGTCCATACAGGAGGCCGTGGAGCTGACCCAGCGCGCGTTCGACGTGGCCGACCAGTACCGCAACCCCGTGATAGTTATGGGCGACGGCATGATAGGCCAGATGATGGAGCCGGTCGAGATGCCCGACTACCAGCCGCGCCAGCTGCCCGAAAAGACCTGGGCCACCACCGGCTGGTCAAAGGAGATGGGCATACCGCGCCGCATAATCAACTCGCTCTACATCGAGCCCGACGTGCTCGAAAGGCATAACCAGAAGCTGATGCGCAAGTATGCCGAGATAGAGAAAAACGAGTGCCTGGTCGAGGAGCAGTTCACCGAGGACGCCGATATAATCATCGCCGCCTACGGCACCACCGCCCGCATATGCCTTACCGCCGTGCGCCAGGCGCGCGCGCAGGGCATAAAGTGCGGCCTCATCCGTCCCATAACCGTATGGCCCTTCCCCAGCGCGACCTTCCTCAAGGCGGCCGAGCGCGCCCGCGCCGTGCTGTGCGTGGAGATGAGCTGCGGCCAGATGATAGACGACGTGCGCATAGCCGTGCAGGGCAAGTGCCCGGTAATGTTCTACGGCCGCACCGGCGGCATGATACCCTCCGTGCGCGAGATACAGGCGGAGATAGAAAAGCTGAACGCGGCCCGCTAAGGCGGCAAATGGACGAAGGATCGGAGGAACATGACAAATGGCGACGGTATTTAAGAAAACCTCCATGCTGACTGATGCGCCGCTGCATTACTGCCCCGGCTGCACTCACGGCATAATACACCGACTGGTAGCCGAGGCCATAGAGGAGCTGGGCGTGGCCGACAAGGCCGTAGGCGTGGCTCCGGTAGGCTGCGCGGTGTTTGCGTACAACTACTTCAACTGCGACATGCACGAGGCCGCCCACGGCCGCGCGCCGGCGGTTGCCACCGGCATAAAGCGCGTGCTGCCCCAGAACGTGGTGTTCACCTATCAGGGCGACGGCGATCTGGCCTCGATAGGCGCGGCCGAGATAACCCATGCGGCCACCCGCGGCGAGAAGATAACCACGATATTCGTGAACAACGGCATATACGGCATGACCGGCGGCCAGATGGCCCCGACCACGCTGGTGGGCCAGGTGACTACCACCTCGCCCTACGGCCGCGACCCCGAGGTATGCGGCTATCCGCTCAAGGTGAGCGAGATGCTCAGCCAGCTCAACGGCCCGGCCTACATCGCCCGCGTGTCGGTGCATGACGTAAAGCACATCCGCGAGGCCAAGAAGGCCATAGTCAAGGCCTTCAAGGCGCAGATAGAGGGCAAGGGCTTTGCGATGGTAGAGGTGCTGTCTACCTGCCCGACCAACTGGGGCATGACGCCCCAGGAGGCGCTCAAGTGGGTGGAGGAGAAGATGATACCCTACTATCCGCTGGGCGTGTACAAGGACACTACGGAGGAGGCGTGAGCAGGTGGAACAGCGTATAATGATAGCCGGTTTCGGCGGCCAGGGCGTGCTGCTGATGGGTCAGCTGATAGCCCAGGGCGCGATGGATGAGGGCAAGTATGTAAGCTGGCTGCCTTCCTACGGCCCCGAGATGCGCGGCGGCACGGCCAACTGCTCGGTAGTTGTGGCCGACGAGCCGGTAGGCTCCCCGGTAGTCACCGAGCCGGACGTGGCGATTATAATGAACAAGCCCTCGCTGATATCGTTTGAGAAGGCGGTAAAGCCGGGCGGAGTGCTGCTGTACAACACTTCGCTGATAGACCAGGCGCCCACCCGCACCGACATACGCGTGGTTGGCGTGGCCTGCAACGACATAGCGGCCGAGCTGGGCAACGCGCGCGTGGCCAACATGGTCATGCTGGGTGCCTACTGTCAGGCGGCGGGCCACATAGCGCTGGAGTCCATAGAGGAGGCCATGCGCCACAAGCTGGGCGCGAAGAAGGCCCACCTGATGCCCATAAACCGTCAGGCGCTGGACAAGGGTGTGGAATGTGCTAAGTAATTCCTGGTTTGGGCGGAATTGCTTGAGGTTAATACAGAAGGCGTGACCGGGGTGGTCGCGCCTTTTTTGTGGTTATTTGGATGAGGGGGTTCTTATGCGGTTGTGTTGCCGCATGTGCAAAGGGTGAGGAGTTGCTTTGCGTTCTGCCGATGCTTTGCGGCTTTCGCGGCGCGTTCTTGCGCCGCTTTTGGCTGCGGCAGCAGCCTTGTGGCAGCCTCCGGCGGCCAAGGAGGGATAGGGG
>JBJEUC010000010.1:0-6245 GCA_051883635.1 Candidatus Fimadaptatus sp. | reverse complement strand
TTGCCAAGCTGGTGGACGGAGAGCAAGCTCCCCCGTCACAGACTTCCCCCCCACACGATTTCAGTTGAAATGTTGCGCATTTCCAGGCTCGGAAGTAGCTCACACGCCGCTGGATTCCAGCAAGGCTAGATGGGCCCGGCCATGCCAAGCTCTACTGGGGGGCTCATTTGGCATACTGAAGCTGGCGGCAGCATTGATGGCTGCCGCCAGCTTATGTTTGCCGAATAAGGTTTCAACAGGCTGGCGGACGTGGCGCACCTCCCCGGCGGCTCTCCTGCGAAGGAACAGCAGCAAACCCGGCACGCACGCTGCCGGGTTCGATTAACGTTCGGGAGGTCTTGGCTCTCTTTAGCGCAACTGGGGAGGCTTTGACATGCCATCGCAAGGCTGAAAGTCTGCTCTGGTTCATAGGCACGGCGTTGCTGCTCTCACGCGCGCTCTCCGCAGCGTTCTCCACCGCCGCCCTCGCGCGTCCGGCATGGGCCGTTTTTGCGCAATGCCCTTGACAGGGCCCTTGGGGCACAGTGTATCATATACGCGAGGTGATTGCGATGCTGATAAGCGAGGTCTGCGCCCGCACGGGGCTCACGCGCAAGGCCGTGCGGTACTATGTGGACAAGGGGCTCCTCTCCCCCGCCGCGCGCGAAAACGGCTATCGGGACTTTGGCGCGGACGACCTGCGCCGGCTCGAGCGCATAGCCGTGCTGAGGCGGCTGGGGCTGGGGCTGAGCGACATAAGCGCGGCGCTTGCGAACGAGGGTGCGCTTTTGGACATATGCGCCCGCAGGGAGCGCGAGCTGTGCGGCGAGCGGCGGCGTCTGGAGGCGCTCAAGCGGCTGGCCGCCAGCTCCGACTATGCCGCCGCCCGGGGCGAGCTGGACGCGCTGGACGCCGGGCTGAGCATAGCCGACCGGCTGCAGGCGGCGTTCCCCGGGGGCTACGGGCACTTTCTGGGGCTGCACTTCGCCCGCTTCCTGCGCGCGCCGCTGACCACCGCCGGGCAGCGCGCGGCCTACGGCGAGGTCATCGCGTGGCTGGACGGCGCGCCGGAGCTGCCCGGCGAACTGGCCGACTGGCTGGAGCAGGGCCTTGCCCTGCCGGACGACGCCGCGCTAAATCGCCTTGAGCTGGCGGACAGCGCCGCGATAGACGACCCCGAGCAGTACATGGCGGACAATGCCGACATGATACGCCGCTACATGGCTTTCCTCGACTCGGACGAATACCGCGCCTCGCCCGCGCACGCGCTCCGCCAGGCGATGACCGACTTCTGCCGGCAGAGCGGCTACTGGGATGTGTTCATACCGGCAATGCGCCGCCTGAGCCCGGCATACGACGAGTACCAGCGCAGGCTCGCGCGCGCCAACGAGCTGTTCCTCCGCCGGTATCCGGAGGCGGCGCAGCTCCTCGCCCCCGGACGGGAGGAACACGGCTGAGGCGCCCCGGCCTGCGTGTGCGCGGCATCATGCAAGACGGGGGAGCGACCCAAAGCCACTCCCCAGCTTTCCGTTCTCACACTGTTTCACTTCGCGCCGCGCGTCAGCCGTAGCGCCGTTCAAGCACCTCGCCCCCGGGCGTGATTAACGCGACTGAGGCGCTCCGGCCCGCGTCCACGCGGCATCATGCCAAGTGAGGAGCAGCTCAACGCTGCTCCCCGCATTTCGTTATCGCATTGCCGTAGCGCCGCTCAAGTTCCTCGCCCCCCAGCGGGACGAGCGCGGCTGAGGCGCTCCGGCCCGCGTCCACGCGGCATCATGCCAAGTGAGGAGCAGCTCAACGCTGCTCCCCGCATTTCGTTATCGCATTGCCGTAGCGCCGCTCAAGTTCCTCGCCCCCCAGCGGGACGAGCGCGGCTGAGGCGCTCCGGTCCGCGTCCACGCGGCATCATGCAAGACAGGGAGCAGCCCAAAGCCGCTCCCCGCTTTTCATTATCGCATTATCAGCCGTAACGCCGCTCCAGTTCCTCGCGCACTATCGCCGTCCAGCGCACTATCGCGGCCGGGTCGCCCGAGGTGGTCTCCAGGTCCTTGAGCGTCACGTCCCACTTGCAGCCGTTCTGATCGAACACGTCCATCACCCGGCGCAGCTCCCCGCGCACGAAGGCCTCGTCCACCCCGCGCGAGCAGGCGCTGGACGGGTTGGGTCGCCACGAGAGCACGTAGTCGCCGCCTATCTGCTCGGCGCACTTAACCGGGTCGGCAAAGGGCGAAACCGCTATGCGGCGCAGGTTGCGCAGCTTCTTTATCACGCCTATCTTGCGCGTGAGGTCCTCGCAGCAGCCGTAGGCCGCAAGGCCGTAGCGCTCGAGTATCGGCTTTTGATAGTTGAACATGAACTCCTCGAACATGTCCGGGCCGAACGTCGTAAACTCCTGCGCCGCCATGTAGCCCCAGAGCTGGCCGGGCGCGACCGGCGCGTCGCTGGCCGACGGCGGCTGCAGCTCGCGGCAGTAGGGCATCGCCTGGTTCTGATGGTTGACCAGCCTGAAGCCGTCCGCCGCCTGCGTGTCGTCGATGCATTCCAGTATGCGCTCGCTCATCCACCCGGCCAGCGCATGCAGCCACTCGGGACGGTCATAGGCGTCCCACATTATCTGCTCCAGACCGCGCAGCTTGGCCAGCGCGGTCGATATGTCGTTTTGCCACATGCAGCACAGCGCGCCCTGCCGGTCGACGGCCACCTCCAGCGTATCGCCCAGCGCATCGCGCATGCGCTCGGCGCGCCGGGCGGTCTCGGCCTCGTCCACGCGATAGCGCGCCACGTGGAGCTTTTTCACATCCTCCTCCTCGATTATCGAGGGATGATAGCGCGCGGCCGCCACGCCGCCCGCCTTTTCCTCCAGCTCGGCCGGCAGCCCGTACACGCCCTCGGGCGCGACCTCCACCGCCGCGCGCACGGTGACGAACGGCTCCACTATCGTGTCGTCGCTCAGCTGCATGCGATAGTGGTCGAGCAGCAGCTGCTTTTCCAGAGCGCGCAGCCAGGGCGTTTCGCACCTGAGGTCGCGCGACTCGGGATATTCGTCAAACGGTATCGCCCTTATGTAAATGGGCGGCCGGGAAAAGTCCAGGCTGTTGTGCGCCGTCCACAGCGCGCGGCGGCGCTCCATCTCCGGGCTGAGCGCGAAATCGCGCACCCGGGCCGCCAGCTCGCGTATGCACGCCTTTTCGTCCATGATTACTCCCCCTCGCTTCCGATCCTGCGTAAATTATATCTGCATAACCTGAGTTTGTCAACCTCTCCGCACCCGTTTTGCGTCGATCATGACCATATTGCGCGCATTCGCTTGCAAAATTCGCCAAAGTGTTGTAGTATTGCCCTGAGCACAACTGCGCGAAAGGAAGATGCGAAATGGCATACAGGCTTGAATACGACGAAAACGGCAAACTGCTCATCTCGGGCATAGAGTGCGCCTGCCCCGGCCCGCACACGCTGCCGCAGCAGGACATATACGTGGGCAGCGGGCTCATCCCCCGCATACCGGGCTACATACGCGCGCGCGGTCTGGGCGAGCGCTGCGTGCTGGTGGCCGACAACAACACCTACCGCGTCGCCGGTCGGCGCGTGAGCGAGACGCTCCGGCAGGCGGGCTTTGAGGTCATCGAGTGCGTCATCGAGCGCGAGGGGCACATGGAGCCCGACGAGCGCGCCGTGGGCGAGGTGCTGCTGAGCATACAGCCCGACACGCAGTTCCTGGTAGCGGTGGGCTCCGGCTCCATCACCGACACCACGCGCGTGAACGCCGCGCGCACCCATCTGCCCTTTGTGAGCGTGGGCACCGCGCCCTCCATGGACGGCTACACATCGGTGGTAGCGCCGCTGACATTCAAGGGGCTCAAGATACACCGCCAGGGACCCTGCCCGGAGATAATCGTCTGCGACACCGAGATACTGCGCACCGCGCCGCTGGACATGGTGCGCGCGGGCGTGGGCGACGTGCTGGGCAAGTACATAGCCAAGTGCGACTGGATGATAGGCAACATAATAAACGACGAGCCCTACTGCAACGTATGCGGCGAGATAGTGACCGACGCGATAGAGCGGCTGCTCGCCAGCATACCCGCGATACTGGCCCGCACCGAGGAGGGCATACGCACGCTGATAGAGGCGCTGCTGCTGGCCGGCGTGACGATAATGATAGTCGGCCACACGCGCGCCGTGGCCTCGATAGAGCACAACATCGCCCACTACTGGGAGATGCAGCAGATGCTGCGCGGCAAGCCCGCCCCCTCGCACGGCGCCTCGGTGGGCGTAGCGACGCTGCTGGTATGGCCGATGTTCGAGCGCTTTGCGCGCGAGGACATAAGCGCGCTCGACCTGGACGCGATACGCGCGCGCAGGATATCCCGCGAGGCGCGCGAAAGGTGGATGATCCACGCCTACGGCGAGGCCAACGCCCGCGCGATAATGAGCGAGAACGAGGGCGACTTCCTCACCTGGGAGGAGCAGGAGCGCCGCATACGCCGCGCCCAGCAGCGCATAGCCGACATACGCGCCGCCATCGCGCTGATGCCGCCCTACGAGAAGGTGCTTGCCGCCATGACCGAGCTGGGCGCGCCGCTCACGCCCGCCGAATGCGGCATCGACGCGGAGCTGCTGAACACGTCGATGCACTGCGGCAAGGATTACCGCACGCGCTACACGCTGTTCAAGCTGCTGGACGAGTGCGGTTTGTTGGAGGAGTATTTGAGCGGGTATCCGCTCAATTCCAGGGATTGATATTCGGTGCGGGCGCGTGGGGATGGTATTGCACCAAAGGCATTGTGTGGGATGCTCTACTTTCTACTGTTACCTTGCGGGGTTGCAGCGCGTCCTTGCGCCGCTTATGGCTGCGGCAGCAGCCTTGTGGCTGCCTCCGGCGGCCAAGGAGGATTAGGGGGATTGCGATTTCCCCCTAAATCCTCCTTGGATTCTCCTATTACCCCTTGAAACGCCGCCGCTCCGCTATGGGGTTGGAGGCGGCAGAGCGCCGCGTTCTTACGCGGCGCTCTGCCTTGGTGCAAAGGGTGATGGTATTATGCGCACGTTGAGATGAAGTGCGCGGTAATCATGCGCGTCCCGTTTATACGAAGCAGCCCCGCAGTCCGGCGCCTGTTGGCGCCGGGCTGCGGGGTTGCTAATGCGGGCGTTGCGGGTGGTTCGGGTGATTTGCGGTCAGCAATGCGCCGCCAGCACCGCCAGCGCGCGCTCGAAGCACTCCTGATTGGCCGCCAGCACGCAGCCCGGCGCGCCGAACTCGCGCGCGCCCACCTTGCCGCCCTCTATCAGCTCAAAGCGCGCGCCAGCCTCGGCGGCTATCAGCGCGCCCGCGGCAAAGTCCCAGGGCGACAGCTTGAGCTCGTAATACACGTCGCTGCGCCCGCAGGCCACATAGCACAGGTCCAGCGCCGCCGAGCCCATGCGCCTGAGGTCGCCCGCCTGCCTGAGGAAGTCGCAGGCGATGTTCATGGTGCGCCGCGAAAGCTCGGCGTAGTAGGGCGAGGTGCCCATGGCGACCATGGCACGCTCAAAGGGCATGTGCGAGGCGTGTATGGGACGGCCGTTCAGGCAGGCGCCCCTGCCCTTGAGCGCGGTGAACATCTCGTCCGCATACGGGTCGTAGACCAGCCCCAGCACCGGCTCGCGCCCGCGCATCAGCGCTATCGATATCGCGGAGCAGCGGCGCGCGCGCATGAAGTTGAGCGTGCCGTCTATGGGGTCGATGATGAACGTGTCGGCGTCGGTCAGGCGCTGGTTCTCCTTTTCCTCGGCGAAGAACTCCGCGCCGGGCAGCAGCGCGCTCAACTCGGTTATGAGCATGTTCTGCACCTGCACGTCAGCGTCGGTCACAAAGTTGTAATGCCCCTCCTTGGCGTGGACGGGCGAGGCGACCGCGTCCAGCATTATCCGCGCCGCACGGCGCGCGACGCCTTCAATCGTTTCCAGCAGCAGTTCCATGGCGCTACACATCCCCTATCGTCGGCTTTTGTATCCATTATAAACTCAGCGCGGGGCATAGTAAACCCGCATTTGGAAATTTCGCACTGCACATTTCGCCTTTTGTCGCAAATCTGCGCTTCGGAAAGCGTAATGCGCCGCCGCGTCAGAAAGGTCAGCCGCGCGCACGGAAACGCGGGCGGTGTCCCGACTACGCTCCGCTGGAAACGGCCTTCCTGCGCTGCATACGCCGAATCCGGCGGCGCTCATGTTCACGCTTAACGCCGCCGCGACTGCACTTTCACATGTTGCCAAGACCGTGGCAGTCA
>JBJEUC010000009.1:0-1541 GCA_051883635.1 Candidatus Fimadaptatus sp. | reverse complement strand
TGATGCCGGCTATCTTCCAATGCACCTGGTCGTCATAGGGCATGCCCAGCTCGCCCAGCAGCCCCGAGGCGCACACCTGCACGCTGTGGCACAGGCCCACGGTCTTGATTCCCGTGTAGCGCTGCAGCGTGCCGGTCAGCATCGCCATGGGGTTTACGTAGTTGAGGAACCAGGCGTCGGGGCAGACCTCCTCCATGTCGTGCGCAAAGTCCAGCAGCACGGGCGCGGTGCGCAGCGTGCGGAATATGCCGCCTATGCCCAGCGTATCGGCGATGGTCTGGCGCAGGCCGTACTTCTTGGGTACCTCAAAGTCGGTCACGGTGCAGGGCTCATAGCCGCCCACCTGTATCGCGTTGACCACATAGTTGGCGCCCCTGAGCGCCGCCTTGCGGTTTTCAACGCGCAGATAGCTCTCTATCGTGGCCTTGGAGCCGTTGTTGCGGTTGATGGTATCCAGCATCAGGCGGCTCTCCCGGAGCCGGTCGGCGTCGATGTCGTACAGCGCTATTACCGAGTCCTCCAGTGCCGGGGTCATCATGCTGTCGCCCAGCACGTTCTTGGCGAACACCGTGGAGCCGGCGCCCATAAATGTTATCTTAGGCATATCGTTCCCTCCCGTATGATATGGTCGTTATCTGTATTTTACATTCTATCGCCCCGCGCCGCAAGCGCGCAGGAGCCGCATAAACAGCCTTTTGCGCGGCCGGTTTATACAATAGTCGCATATGCGACATTTGGTGCGACGATTGTATAAACCTTCCGCTCAGCCTTCCGACACAAAAATGTCATTCGCGCGCGGCATTAACCCATTGACAGCGGCACAGGCAATGCTATAATAAAATCACTAACCTTTGGAGGTATCGTATGCAGCGCAACGGCATGACAAAAAGGCACTGGTCGCTGATAGGCAGCGCCATCACGGGCACCGTCATATGCGTAATAGTAATAGGCGCCTTCATCTACTCGGTGTTCCAGTACATGGAGACCGAGGAGATGCTGGAGCTGTTCGCCTCAGGCGTGTCCCGGGCGGACGTGTGGGCCGAAATGATACTGGGCACGCTGATAACCACCTCGCCCATGCTGATAGGCGCGATACTCAACTGGATAGGCGCGCTGGCGCGCAAGCGGCCCCTGCTGCTGGTGGCCGGGGTGATGTATCTGGTCAACGGCATACTGGATCTGATGTTCCTTTTGTACTGCATCATTCCGGCGGTGATGGCCTTTGTGGCCTTCTACCAGATGAACCGCGTGCCCCGGCTCAAGCCGCCGCGGCTCATATGACGGGCGTGGCATACTGTCGAAACACTGCAAAGCGCGAGAGGGCCGATGCCTTCTCGCGTTTTTGCGTTTTCCGGCGGCAACGCAGTTACTCATTCCCGGAGCGCCCGCACAGGAATCGCAGAGCTGTTGTTACGAGGGGGTTTGTGCTGCTCTGCGTTCTTCCGTTTCGTTGCTATCTGCGCTTCAGCGTTCTTGCGCCGCTTTGGGCTGCGGCAGCTGCCGCGTGGCAGCCTCCGGCGGCCAAGGAGGATTAGGGGGAT
>JBJEUC010000008.1:0-6276 GCA_051883635.1 Candidatus Fimadaptatus sp. | reverse complement strand
GAACTCGGGCGCAAAGCGGCACAGCTGGAACACGTAGTAGCGGCTGCCCGCCTCGCGCGCGGTGGCGAGTATGTGGTCGAACTCGGCCACGTCGTGCGCGGCCGGCTTCTCGCTGAGCACGGTGAAGCCGCGCCTGAGCAGCTCGCAGCTTATCGGCGCGTGATCCATGCTGAACGAGGCGTTTATCACAAAGTCGATGTCCCTGCGCTCAAACAGCTGCGTGTAGTTATCGAGCGGCTCCACGCCCAGCTCGCTCCTTATCATGTCGCGGCGCTGCGCGTCGGCGTCCACCGCAGCCACTATCTCGTACATATCGGTCAGCTTGCTCAGCATATGCGCGTGAATGTCGCGCCCGCTGCGGCCGTAGCCTATCAGCGCCACTCTCAGCTTCTTCATTTTGCCAAAGCCTCCTTGATATAGCTCACGTATTCGGGGAAGGCGACCTCGGGCTCGTCCAGGTAGGGATTCCACTTCTTCTCCCACTCCAGCGAGAGGAAGCCCTCAAAGCCGTCGTCGCGCAGCCGCCTCACTATCGGGCCTATCGGTATCTGGCCCTTGCCAATGTGCGTTAGGGTGTGCTTTTCGTCACGCAGCTGGTCCTTTACATGAATATGGCGGATGTAGGGCCTGAACGGCTCGTAGAAGCGCTCGAACTCATCGCCGCAGTCGGCGTCGGAGTTGCCTATGTCCCACAGTATGCCGAAGGAATCGCGCCCGACCGACTCCAGCACGGCGGCCAGGCGGCTGGCCACGTTGAACTCGCCGTGCGCCTCTATCAGCACGCCCACGCCCGTGCCCTCGGCGTAATCGCACAGCGCCTGTATGCCGCCCACCACCTGCCGGACGGTCTCCGCCTCGTGCGCCGGGTCGGGCACGCGGTCGCCGAACACGCGGATGAAGGGTATGCCCATGCGCGCGCACACGTCAATGGCCGCCCGGCCCTCGTCGAGCGCGTCGCCGAGCTTGTCGGGGTCGTGGAACATGGCCGAGGTGCCTATGTCGGTCAGCACGAGGCCCCGCGCCTTCAGCTCGCGCAGCGTATCCTGCTGTCTGCCCGGCATAAGGCGCGCCATGCGCTCGGGGCGCATCTCGCCCTCCAGGCCGCGTATCTCAATGCCGTCAAAGCCCATATCGTTTGCGTTTTTGAGTATCTGCGCCCAGCTCCAGTCCGGACATCCGAGCGTACTGAATGCCAGCTTCATCGCACCCATCGCCTTTCCGTTAAGTTTGCTTATGCAACTTTGCACACTAACTTTAATCCTTTTGCGCCGCCGTGTCAAGCGCAAATTGCGGGCGTATGCCTGGCCGCCGCCAAAGCTGTAGCTCCGCGCGCATCGACTGCGCGGACGGGCTGCCCCGGCGGAACGTAGCGCGTAGAACGCCGCCTCGACGGCAACGGGCACGTCCACGTGGACGATGAAGCTCCTGCCGCGCGGACCATAGCCCTGCGCGCCATCGCATGGGCGCGGTATCCCGCTCATCAGCAACTTAACGTAGCGCTTTGAGGGGCACATGCACGCATTCCCGCACTCGCCGCCTGCGGCCGTCACGCGTGCGCGATAGGCGGCATAGTTGACTATGTGCGCGCCCGGCGTCCATGCGCCGCTGCATGGAGACGTCCTGGGTGAGTATCGCGCAGTCGTGCGCCATGCCCCGGCGCAGAGCAGGGCAAGCAGGTCGGCGATGTCGCTGCCGCAGTCGCTGGAGCGGCACTCCATGAGGTCGGGCGCAGGGCCGTAGCGGCGGCGGAGGTGTCCGGCGAGTGCTCGCGTTCCGACCGGCGGAGTGCATGGCGCAAGCATGTCCGACTGGGGGCCTGAGCGTTGGGCCGATGTTCAAGACGCGCATGTATGCCCGTCAGGCCGCATGTACAAAGAAAAAACCACCCGATCCCTCTCAGGAATCAGGTGGCCCATGGCAGGGGAGACGCGACTCGAACACGCAACACGTGGTTTTGGAGACCACTGCTCTACCAATTGAACTACTCCCCTATGTACCGCACACTCAGCAGGCACGTATATTATTATAGCAAAGACGGCGCAATTTGTCAACAGGTGAGGCGGCAAAAATTTAAATTTGGTCGTAGCTCGTCATTTACCGTCACGTAACGCGCGTGCCGCAATATGGCCGCATTTATATAGTATTTTGCCCATGACCACATATGCGGGAGGAATCGGATATGAACATGTTTGACATAAGCGGCCGCCGGGCCATCGTGACGGGCGCATCGCGCGGGCTGGGCTACGGCATGGCGCAGGCGCTGGGCGAGGCCGGCGCGAAGCTGGCGATAATCAGCTCCTCCGAGCGCGTGTTCAGCGCGGCGGACGAGCTGGGCGCGCACGCCGTGCGCGCGGACCTGGGCTACATGCAGCAGCTGGAGCGCGGGTTTGACGAGGCGCTCACGGCGCTGGGCGGCGTGGATATACTGGTCAACTGCGCGGGCATGACCCGCCGCCATCCCTGCGAGGAGTTCCCCCTGGAGGACTGGCAGCGCGTGCTGGACGTGAACCTGACCGCGACGTTCCGCCTGTGCCAGCTGGCCGGGCGCGAGATGCTGAAGAGCGGCTACGGCAAGATAATCAACGTGGCCTCGATGCTGAGCTTCTTCGGCGGCTGGACGGTACCGGCCTATGCCGCCAGCAAGGGCGGAGTGGCGCAGCTGACCAAGGCGCTCTCGGACGAGTGGGCCGGGCGCGGCATATGCGTGAACGCCATCGCGCCGGGCTACATGGCCACCGAGATAAACACCTCCCTGCGCGAGGACCCGGTGCGCAACCAGGAGATACTGATGCGCATACCCGCCGGGCGCTGGGGCACGGCCGACGACATGAAGGGCATAACCGTATTCCTCAGCTCCCACGCCTCCGATTACGTGAGCGGCGCCATCATCGCCGTGGACGGCGGGTATCTGGCGCGCTGAGGCGCAGCGCAGGCTGGCGGCTGGAGTCTCCCTCTCCGCTGCCCGACGGTCGCTCCCCTCTTGACAAGGCAAAAGCCGGCATGACTTCCGTCATGCCGGCTTCCCTTTGCTCAGCCGTCAGGCCCTGCGGCCCTCGTGCGTCACTAGGCGGATCGCTTAGCCCTCGGTGGTGCCGAAGGTATCGACATACGCCTTGTTGACCAGCTGCAGGCCTTCCTCGTAGTTGTAGGTGCTCGCAGCGGCAGCGATGATGTCGTCCCAACCGTCGACGCTCTTCTCACCGATGATGATCTTGGTGGATTCCTCGGTGATGTAGGTGTCCAGCGGGGTCTTGATCTCGTTGTAGCGATCGTTCTCGTCCGAGTTGTAGAAGCGGGCGTAGAAGATCGGATCCTGCCACGCGTCATGCTCGGTGATGTAGGCCTTCTCGTTGATGGTGAACTTGGTGGTGTTCTCGTAGAACTCAGCCGCGCTGGCGGGCAGCACCGAGAAGATGTTCTGGTCGTTCAGGCCGTGAACCTCGATGGAGCCGGCGGGGTTGGCCGCGCACTTGATGTCGGAGATCATGTTGACGGTGCCGTCATCGTTGAAGGTGTAATCCTTGCCCGCGATACCGAACATCAGAGCGTTCTGGCCGGCCTCGGAGTAGGTCCAGTCGATGAAGCGGATCATCTCGTCGGGATGCTGGGTCATGGAGGACACAGCCTTGGTGTAGCCATAGTAGCCCTCGAGTACCGGGTAGCCGATGAACACGCCGTCATAGGGCGGAGCTATCATGGCGCCGATGTCGAAGCCCTCGTCCAGCAGGGCCACGGAGTCCTCATAGAACTCGTCGGCGACCTGATAGTCGTAGGCGAAGAAGCCGCGGTTGGTTATCCAGGCTTCCTTGTACTCCTCACCGGACATGGTGGCGAAGTCCTTGTTCAGCAGGCCATCCTTGTACATGTTGGCCAGGTACTGCAGCATGTCCTTGTAGTTCTGGGTGGCCGGGCCGTACACGTACTCGGTCGCGCCGGGCGCGAGGTAGTAGGTGTAGCTGGTGTTGTAGATCTGGCCCCAGTCATACAGCAGGCTGCCGGTCTCCCAGCGGTTGATCCACGGGGTGGAATCCGGATAGGCTTCCTTCACGGCCAGCATGATGTCGTAGAACTCCTCCAGGGTAGCGGGCTCGCGGGTCAGGCCCAGCTTCTCCAGCACGTCTACGCGGGCCAGCAGCGCCTCATCCATACGGGGGGTGAGGTAGATGCGGGGCGCGCCGTAGCGGACGCCGTCAGGAGAGGTGGCCAGCTGCATCGCCGGCGGCATGGAATCGAGCACGCTCACGTAGTTGGGCATCATGCCCGCCTCGATGTAGGGCTCGAAGGACAGGAACGCGCCCTCGGGGCCGTACTCATCGACGGTCTTGTAGGAGCGGCAGCCCATGATGTCCGGGATGTTGCCCGAAGCGATGGTGGTGGACAGCTTCTCAGAGTAGCTGCTCAGCGGCACCGGTATTACCTGGAACTCGATGTTGGTCAGTTCCTTGATGGTCTGCCAAACGATCTCGTTGCCGGTATAGCTGGTATCGTTGGTCAGGAAGAAGGTAGCGGTGATGGGTTCGGCGCTGATAGCGGTAGGCTCGGAGTAGTCGACCGTGGCGGCATCGGCGAAAGATACGCCGGCGCACAGCAGCATGGACAGAGCCAGCACTATGCTAAGTATGCGCTTCATGCAGTTTCCTCCCTTTCTCTGGTCGTTTATTTATGTAATGACCTTATTCCTTGACGGAACCGATCATAACACCTTTTACAAAGTACTTCTGTATGAACGGGTAGATGCAGATTATCGGCAGTATGCTCACCACTATCGCGCAGGACTTGAGCGACTGGGTCGATATGCTGCTGGCCATGTTCATAACGTCCTTCTCGGCGCCGGTCTGCTGCATCTGCGCGTTTATAAGTATCATGCGCAGTATCAGCTGCAGCGGGTAGAGAGTGGAATCGTTGAAGTACAGAAGGGCCGTGAAGTAGTTGTTCCATATGCCCACCATCGTGAACAGGGCTATGGTGGCCATTACCGGCTTGGACAGCGGAAGGATAATCTTCCACATTATATAAAGCTCGCTGGCGCCGTCCAGGTGGGCGGACTCGTGCAGGCTCTCCGGGATGGTCTTGAAGAACGTGCGGCACAGTATTATGTTCCACGCGCTCAGCGCGCCGGGCAGTATCATTACCAGGCGGTTATCTATCAGGCCGTAGCCCTTGTAGATGATGTAGGTAGGTATCATGCCGCCGCCGAAGAACATCGTGAACAGGTATATCCAGCTCAGCACGCTCTTGCTCTTGAAGTTGGGGCGGGAAAGCGGATACGCGGTGAGCGAGGTGAGCAGCAGCGTGCACAGCGTGCCCAGCACCGAGTAGATGATGGTGTTGCCGTAGGAGTGCAGGAAGTTGGGGTAGTCCAGTATGCGCTTGAGCGCATCGGCGGAGAACCCTATCGGGTAGAGCCACACCTTGCCGGCCATGACCTGGCCGGGGTCGCTTATCGCGGTGGAGATAACGTACAGGAACGGATAAAGCATGATGATGTCGATTATCACCAAGAGTATGACCACGGCCACCGCAAACGCCCTGTCTCCCGGAGATGCCTTCAGCTTTATCTTGACCGGCTTTGCAGCCGCACTATTTGCTTGCGCCATTTTGAACGCCTCCGTTTCTTACCACAGGCTCTCGTGCAGCACCGTCTTGGAGAACAGGTTGCCCAGCATCAGCAGGGCCACGGCGACCACGCTGTTGAACAGGCCCACAGCCGCGGAGTAGCCGTACTTCATGTCCTCAATACCCATGCGATACACGTAGGTCGAAATCACGTCCGCCGTCTCGTAGGTAGCCGGGCTGTACATCAGCAGCACCTTTTCAAAGCCTACGTCCAGTATGGAGCCGAAGCTCATCGTCAGCAG
This sequence comes from Candidatus Fimadaptatus sp., assembly GCA_051883635.1. Lineage (GTDB taxonomy): Bacteria > Bacillota > Clostridia > Christensenellales > Aristaeellaceae > Fimadaptatus. The sequence goes on along the minus strand of JBJEUC010000008.1, from coordinate 418 downwards.
CACCGCTATCGTGGGCACTATGCTGGGCAGGGTGATGTGGATTATGCACTTTACGTGGCTTGCGCCGTCTATGGTGGCCGCCTCGTAGAGCTGCGAATCTATGCCGGTTATGGCCGCCAGGTAGATTATGCTGTTATAGCCCACGCTCTGCCATATGCCCGAGCCTATGTACAGCGAGCGGAAGTAAGCCGAGCTGTTGAAGAACGATATCGATTCGCCGCCCAGGGCGGTTATGGCGCGGTTGATGACGCCGGTGTCGCTGGCAAACAGCGAGCGCATTATACCGACTATGATGACCACCGAAATGAAGTACGGCAGATAGGTTATCGTCTGGGTCACGCGCTTGAACTTGTTGGACTTGACCTCGTTTATGCACAGCGCCAGCAGTATCGGAGCCGGGAAGCTCCACAGCAGGTTG
>JBJEUC010000007.1:0-6279 GCA_051883635.1 Candidatus Fimadaptatus sp. | reverse complement strand
CGCAATCCCCCTATCCCTCCTTGGCCGCCGGAGGCTGCCACGCGGTAGCTACCTCCGGCACCAGCGGCGCAAGAACGTGCCTCGAACCCGCAATACAACGGACGAACGCAAAGCAGCACACATCATAAGCAACAGCGGCGAAGCGCCGCATAAGAATGCCCCGCTCCGCCGCCACCCAAAACCTCATGGCAACATCAAGCCTAAAGCTCAGATGTCCCGAATATACACTGTCATCTCATTCTCCCCGCGATTGGCCCAAGCATAGTAAGGTATGAACACGAGCTCAGCATCCTCCAGCCCGGGCGCCTCGTCGCTGTATAGCGCGTCGCCGGCGCTCACAATACGCTTGCCTGCGGCGCGTATCCCGGTTATGCCGCCCAGCTTGTCCGGAAGCTGCTCGCAGATGAGCTCGCTTTCGCGCGGCAGGCAGAGCGCTTCCACCAGCGGGCCGTTGTCCGCCTGCTCCAGACAGTAGACCACGGGCCCGCGCATTACGGCCACCTTGCCCAGGTCGGCGCGCACGCGCGCGTTGGCATATACGCGGCGCGGCTGCATGGGCAGGCTCAGCTCGATGCGGTCGCCCGCGCGGAACTGACGCTCTATGCGCGCATAGCCGCGCTCGACGGGGGCCTCAAGCGGCTCGCCGTTGAGCCGGAGCGAGTAGCTGCGCGCCCAGGCGGGTGTGCGCAGGCAGAGCGCGTAGCGGCCTTCGCCGGGCAGGAGCGCTATCTCGCCGGAGCTCGGGTAGTCGGTCTCGCAGGCAAGCGCCACGCGCGCGCTGCCCACGTCCAGCGTCGCCTCGTTGCGGGCGTAGAGGTTCACGTATATCTCGCCCTCGCCCAGGGTGTACATGTAGCGCGAAAGCGAGGTGGTGAAGCGCGCCAGATTGGGCGGGCAGCAGGCGCAGCCGAACCACTGCGGCCGCACCGGCAGCACATGGCGGCGGCGGCGGTCCTTGTGGCTGGCCTCGGGGTCGACCTCCAGCGGGTTGACGTAGAAGAAGTTGCGGCCGTCCAGCGACATGCCCGCCAGGCATGTGTTGTACAGCGCGCGCTCCATCGCGTCGGCGTAGCGGCCGTCGGGCTCCAGCTGCAGCATGGCCCGCGCGAAGAAGCACAGCGCTATGGACGCGCAGGTCTCGGCATATACCAGGTCGTTGGGCAGGTCGTAGTCGAAGGTAAAGGCCTCGCCTATCTCGGTAGAGCCCACGCCGCCGGTCACGTACATGCGCCGGGATACGGTGCTGTCAAATATGCGGCGGCAGGCGGCGACGAGCGTTTCGTCGCCGGTCTCGCGCGCCACGTCGGCCATGCCGGTGGCCAGGTACATCGCGCGCACGGCGTGGCCGTCGGGCGCGGTCTGCTCGCGTACGGGCTTGTGGCTCTGCCAGTAGGTCAGGTCAAAGCCGTTGCGGTCGAACCAGTTGGCGTCGCCGCGCCGCCGGGCCTCCTCGGCAAAGAAGAAGGGCTCGCGGCCGCGCTCGTCGATGAAGTAGCGCGCCAGCTTCAGCATCAGCCCGTCGCCGGTCGCGTGGTACATGCGCACCAGCGCCAGCTCTATCTCCTCGTGGCCCGGATAGCCGTGCAGCTTGCCCTCCTCGGGCCCCAGCACGCTGTCTATGTGGTAGGCCATGCGCGTCATTATGTCCAGCAGCGCGCGCTTGCCGGTCGCCTCGTAGTAGGCGCAGGCGGCCTCCATCATGTGGCCGGCGCAGTACAGCTCGTGGTTGTCGCGCAGATTGGTCCAGCGGCGGCCCGGCTCCTTGACGGTGTAGTAGGTGTTCAGGTAGCCGTCGGGCTGCTGCGCGCGGCCTATCAGCGCTATCAGCTCGTCGCAGGTGCGCTCCAGCTCCGCGTTGGGGCTCAGCATCAGCGAGTAGGAGGCCGCCTCCAGCCACTTGGCCATGTCGGAATCCTGGAACACGAAGCCGCCGAACTCGCCGGTCGCCTCGCCCGCGGCCAGCTTGAAGTTATGTACGCAGTGGCTAGGCACGGCGCCCTCCACGCGGTCGTTGAGCATCTCCCACTGATAGGGGATGACGTTGTCTATCATGCTGCGGGCCACGCCGCCCAGCAGGCCGCCCTCTATGCGCACGTCGCGCACGGCGGGAGTGTTGTAGTGCTTCATTTCGCTTTCTCCTTGCAGTATTCGTTGGGTCAGCGCCCGAGCTGCCGGGCCAGCATGACGCGGCAGGCGCTGTGCAGCTCGCCGGACAGCAGCATGCGGGCGGAGCTTTCGCATTCGCCGGTCTGGTTGTCGTAGGGGTCTATGCGGCCAAAGCGCTTGGGCGGGTCGAGCTCAGCCTGGAAGCGCGAATTGGCCACCATGCGAAAGGGATCCAGATTGCCGAAGTAGAAGTCCCAGCGCTCGCGGCTGCCGTCGCGCAGCGCCGCGCCGCCGTATGAGCAGTCGGCAAACAGCCAGCCCCAGCCCTCGACGTAGAATTGCGCCCAGTCGTGGCTGCCCGCCTCGCTCAGGTCGGAGCTGAGCCCCGACTGCCAGCGCGCCGGTATGCCCATTATGCGGCACAGCGTTATGAACAGCAGCGACTGCACGCCGCAGTCGCCCTTGAGCCCCAGCGCGGCGTACTCGGCGATGGACGGCAGCAGGAAGTATTCGCGCATGAAGGAATAGCGCACGTGCGTGGTCACGTAATCGTATATGCGCCGGGCCCTGCGCAGCGGATCGCTCTCGCCCGCGCATATGTCCGCGGCCAGCGCGCGCAGGTAGGGCGTGAACACTATGTGCCCGGGCAGCTCGCTCAGGTCCTCCGCACAGGGCGCGGGCGCGTCGGGATACAGCGGCGCGGCGGGCACGGGCGCGCCCATATCGAACAGGCGCACGGTGCTCACGTATTCGTATTCGACAAAGAAGGTCTCGGGCCGGTCGAGGCGGCGGCGCAGGCAGACCGTGCGCGCGGGGCTGTCCTCGGGCTGCACGTCGCACAGGCCCTCCGACGTTCCGAGTATCGCTATGTCCGACTGCTGTGCCGAGCGCGCCGGTACCGGCAGATGCACGCAGTACTCGTCGGGCGCAAAGGCGGACGGGTCTATGTCCAGACTCGCGCGCAGGCGCAGCCGGTAGCTGAGCTCGCCCTCGCGATGGAGCTCGGCGATGGCCCCGTCAAGCAGCTCGTCCGCGGCCTGCCCGGCGCAGCCCGCGCGCGCGGCGATGTCGGGCCGCAGCTTGTACAGCGAGGTGAGGAAGCGCACGAAGTAGCGCTTCTGACCCGCTATGTACACGTACTGTATGTCGCCGCGCAGCTCGCATTCGTCGAATTCCGCCTCGGTAAAGCCCGGTATGCCCTCCCGGGCCCTGCGCAGCGCCTCGTCCCGCGCGAAGGGATAGTCGTCCGGCAGCCGCGCGATGACCTGCTTTTCCAGCAGCAGCCTGGGGCCGAGCACGGGTGCGCGGCCCTCGCTCAGGTAGATGTCTATCAGCTTCACCGCGCCGTCGAGGTCGCCCGCCAGCTTGCGGGTGAGTATGTCCTCCGGCAGGGGATATGCCATTGCTTCAATGGCCTGCATGTGTATCACCACCTGTTCTGTGCTTTGCCATATTCCCCATTATATACGATTTTGCGGCAAATGGAAAGTGCAAATGCGCGGGGGTTCACAGAGGCGGCCCGGCGGCCTGCGAGTGTGGGCCTGCCGAACGCGATCGCGCCGCGCGGGCTCCACTGGCGGTCAAGCACGCTGACGGAGAAGGAGCGGCTCTCCCGCGCGCGGGCTGCGAGTGCATCCCTGCGGCAGGAGCGCTCCCCTTCGCATGACGCGCGGTATAATGGCGGCAAAACGAGCTGGAGGACAGGGCATATGCGCATTATACGGTTTTGCGGCAAATGGAAAGTGGCAAATGAGCAGGACGGCCCCAAGGCGGCCCGGCGGCCTGTGAGCGTGGGCCTGACGAACGCGATTGCGCCGCGCGGAGTCAAGCACGCTGACGGAGAAGGAGCGGCTCTAACGAGCGCGGGCCGCGAGTGCGTACCTGCGGCGGGGGCGCTCCCCTTCGCATGACGCGCGGTATAGTGGCGGCAAAAATGGAAAGCGCGAATGCGCGTGAGTTCACAAGGGCGGCCCGTCGGCCGGAGAAGAAGCGGCTCACCCTGCGCGCGGGCCGCTGGTAAATCCCTGCGGCGGAAACGCTTCCGCATGGCGCGCATACCCCGCACCGTTTGACAGGCGGCGCGGGGCGCGGTATAATGGCAGCAAAACGAGCGGGAGGACTGGGCATATGCGCATAAGATTCCTGGGCAAGGGCGCGGCGGACTGGCAGCGGGGCGGGGCGGAATACCGCGCCTTCACCAGCACGCTGATAGACGACCGGCTGATGATAGACGGCACTCCGGACGCGCTGGCAGGCGTGCCGGCCGGCTGCCGCGTTACCGACATAGTGTACACCCATTCGCACGGCGACCACTTCAGCGTGCAGGCGCTTGAGCGGCTGGCGCCGGTGCGCGCGCACGTGCATGAGAGCTGGGCCGCGCGGGTGCAGGTGCCCGGGGTCGAGGTAGTGCCCTTCGGCACCGGCGAGACGTTTGAGGCGGCGGGGCTTTCGCTTACCGCGCTGCCCGCCAACCACTCCACCGAGGACCCGCACGAGCAGCCGGTGCACTTCATAGTGCGGGGCGGCGGGCGCACGCTGCTTTACGCCACCGACGGGGCCTGGCTGCTCAACGCGGAGTGGCATGCGCTCAGGCGGGAGCAGCTGGACGCGGCCGTGTTCGACGCCACGATAGGCGAGGGCAACCCGGGCGACTTCCGCGTGTTCGAGCACAACTCGATAGAGATGCTGCGCATAATGGTGCGCACGCTGCGGCGGCCCATGTTCGGCCACGAGAGCGCCGGGGAGCGCTTCGCGCCGGTGCTGAGGCCGGACGCGCCGGTATTCCTGACCCACATGGCGCGCACGCTGCACCCGGACGGCGCTACGCTTGAGCGGGCGCTGGCGGGCGAGTTCGTGGTCGCGCATGACGGCATGGTGGCGGAGATATGACGGGGCGGCTGCGGCCCTGATGGGGTGCCGGGCCTGTGGGCGGGGAAACAGGCTTGCCTGCCAGCGCCTGCATACGCCATTTGGCAGCCCCCGGCGCGGAGCCTGCGGGAAACGATGAAAGCTCGAAAGGGCCCCGGCCTTTCGAGCTTTCCTGTTGCCTGAGGGCGGCCCTATGCGCGCAGGGCTTTCCCTTTGCGCCCTGTCCGCGCGCGCCCTGCCCGTCAGATTAGCTCCGCCATATCGCCCAGCCGCTCGAACACCAGGTCGGGCTGTATGTCGCTTGCGCTCAGCATCGCCCGCGTGGTCTCGCCGGTCATGACAAGTATCGAGAGTATGCCGTGCTCCACGCCCGTGCGGATGTCGGTGTAGAGCCGGTCGCCCACCATGGCGAGCTGGCCGCGCTCAAGGCCGGTGCGGCGGAGCGCCGCGTCGACTATGCCGCCGTAGGGCTTGCCCACTATCAGGTCGGGGCGGCGGCCGGTCGAGGCCTCTATGAAGGCGATTATCGCGCCTATATCGGGCGCAAAGCCGGTCTCGGTGGGGCAGTTGAAGTCCGGGTGCGTGGCGATGTAGGGCAGCCCCGCGCGCACATGGTCGCATACGGCGGTCATCTTGGCGTAATCGAGCGTGGTGTCGTAGCCGATTATCACGTAATCGGGGGCCTGCTGGTCTATCAGCACGCCCTCGCCCGCCAGCTCCTCCATGAGGAACTCGTTGCCCAGCACGAAGGCGCGCTTGCCCGGGAAGCGCTCGCGCACTATGGCCGCCGTGGCCAGCCCCGAGGTCAGTATGTGGCGCTCGTCGGTCTCAAGCCCCATGCGGGCCAGGCGCTGGACGTAGTAGCGCGCGTTGTGGGATGAGTTGTTGGTCAGAAACAGAAAGTCGCGGCCCGTTTCGCGCAGGCGCGCGATGAATTCCAGCGAGCCGGGCAGTATCCTTTCGCCCAGATAAAACGTTCCGTCCATATCCAGCATGAAGCAGCGGATCTCCTTAAGACGCTCAGGCATAGCGGCCTCCTTGTAAAGCAGCGTTTTGCCTATATCATATCACATATCGCGCGCCTGCGCACGCCTTTTTTCACCCTTATGCCATTGCGCCTGAGCAGGTTTTGTAGTAAAATGTCACCATCCAATATCGCGCGCCTGCGCGCACAGGGAGGATACGCAAATGGACAAGGTTCGCATAGGTATAATCGGCTGCGGCGGCATAGCAAACGGCAAGCATATGCCCTCGCTCAAGAAGCTGCCCGACGTTGAGATGGTCGCCTTCTGCCACATAATTGTG
>JBJEUC010000006.1:0-6291 GCA_051883635.1 Candidatus Fimadaptatus sp. | reverse complement strand
GAGGGAGAGACATGCTGATAAATACCGAACGGCTGACGATACGCGACCTGGCTGCCACAGACGCGGCGGCTTTTGCCGACATGGCCTCCGACGGCAGCTTGGGCGACATAGGCTTTGACGTGGACTGCCGCAGCTGGATGCCCGCATGGCTGGCGGAGGCGCGCGAGTTTGCCCGGCGGGATGACCCCATGCGGGACTATCTGGCCTATACCGTCGCGCTGAAGGGCGCGGGCGAGGTCATAGGCTCAGTGGGCTGCTCGTATTACGAGGACCTGTGCGAGGTGGGCGCGACCTACTTCATCGGCGCGCAGTACAGGGGCCACGGCTACGCGGCGGAGGCGCTGCGGGCCTACGCCGCATACTTCCGGGCGCACTACGGCCCGACAAGGCTGATAGCCACCATCCGGGAGGAGAACGTCCCCTCCTGGCGGACGGCGGAGCGCGTCGGATTCGCGCTGACCAAAAGGCAAAAGGCGGATGTACCGGGATATCAACGACGCGCAGGAATTGCCGTACCGGTTTTATGAGATGCGCTGGTAGCCGGAAGTGTTTGGCGTGGTTAGGGCGCAATGAGGGATAGGCCTATATGCGCCGACTCCGTCCTGACCGTGGGGCGGATGTATCATGTCATCAGCGACGTTCATGCTATGCCGTACCGATTTGCGAGATGCACATATGTGCACGAACACGCCCCGCTTTCCAGACCAGGAAGCGGGGCGTGACTTGCCTGTGTGCGCTGCGCGTTGGGCGCGATTAGGGCGCGCTGCGGAATGCGCCTGTGCGCGGCGGATTCGTACTGACCGGCGGGCAGATGTACCGAAGTGCTAGCAACGCGCGGGCAGTGCCGTACTATAAACACAAACACGCCCCGCTTCCCATTCCGGGAGGCGGGGCGCGCTATAAGTTGTCGAAAGCCTCATACGGGCGCGAGCGGCTCGCGGCTATTCCTGCGGAGGAGAGCTTCCTCCCGCTTCCTTGCTGTTCCGCACCCGGCAACGCAGCCTTTCAGCGGCAAATGTGCAGTCGATGGACGTCTGCCGGGGAATCTGCTCCTGCGAACGCCAGCCCGTCAAAACCCGCTTTGCCGGGCCGAACCGCGCTCAGCCGCGCTTCAGCTCCCGCACGCGCTCGGCCAGACGGCGGATGTAGCGCGGGTTGCTGCCGCAGCAGCCGCCTATGTACTTGACATTGTATTCCAGCGCCGGCAGCGAATCGTTCACGAACGTCTCCACGTCGAACTCGTTGCCGCCCGCGCCGCCGCTTATGGGCTTGCCCGCGTTGGGCTTGAATATCAGCGGCAGATCGGTATGCTGGCCAAACTGCGCCATCACCGGCAGCGCCAGGTCGGGCCCCAGCGAGCAGTTGAGGCCTATCGCCTCCAGCGGGAATTCGCTCAGCTCCTGACATATCTGCCCCACGGAGTTGCCCATCATGGTGCGCCCCTTCTGGTCAAAGCTGAACGAGCACATGACCGGCACATCGTGGCGGGACGCGGCCCTGAGCGCTATCTTCATCATCTCCAGGTCCATGAACGTCTGCATGTATATCAGGTCCACCCCGCGCGCGACGCCCGCGCTAATCTGCTCGTCGTACATGGCGTAGGCGTCCTCGGCGCTCAGCTCGCCGTAGGGCTCCAGCAGCTCGGTCAGCGGCCCTATCGACAGCGACAGCTTCGCGCGCCCCGCGATGCCCTCGCGCGCCAGGTCGACCGCGCGGCTCACCACGTCGCGCACATTGTAATCCGTGCCCTTCATAGAGCCCGCGTTGGCCGCAAACGTGTTGGCCAGCACTATCTGCGCGCCCGCGTCCACATACTCGGCCGCCAGCTCGCGCACTATCTCGGGCTGATCCACATTGTACCGCCATACGGCCACCTTTTCGCTCGCCTTTTCCCAAAGGCTGGTGCCCACCGCTCCGTCCAGCATAGTAACATCCGCGCGCATATTCCTTGCCTCCTCGCATGCCGCATTTAATGCATACATGATAGCACTTTTCCGCGCAGATTTGATGTACATTCTTTCTCAATAGGCGAAATATTTTCCGGCCCGGCAAGGTCTGCGGCGGCGTTGGCACGATTCCGATATCGGCAGGCGGTTCCTCCCGGCGCAAAAAGCGCGCGCCCCACCGGAAAGCGCGCGATGTGTACTATTGAAAGTCAGTGAGGGGATGTCAGCCCGAGCGCCCGGGGCGAGGGGTGGCCGGTCACGATTTCTGCCCCGGCAGGCGATATCGCACGGCGCAAAAAAGCGCGCGCCAACCGGAAAGCGCGATGTGTACTATGAAAGTCAGTTAGAGGATGCCAGCCCGAGCGCCCGGGCGAGGGGTGGCCGGTCACGATTTCTGCCCCGGCAGGCGATATCGCACGGCGCAAAAAAGCGCGCGCCAACCGGAAAGCGCGATGTGTACTATGAAAGTCAGTTAGAGGATGCCAGCCCGAGCGCCCGGGCGAGGGGTGGCCGGTCACGATTTCTGCCCCGGCAGGCGATATCGCACGGCGCAAAAAAGCGCGCGCCAACCGGAAAGCGCGCCAATCTTTATGATGGAAGTCCGCGAAATAACAGGCCCTGTCAAAAGCTCTCCGAGGGCTAGGGGCTGCCAGTGCCCGGACGCTCCCGCACGCAGGTGCTTCTGCTGCTCAGGCATCGCCCGACAATGTCGCCATCAGTCGCCCTCCGGCTGCCGCAGGGCACATGGTCAGATAAGCACCCCCGCACTATCCGCATCATATCCCCCAGTCGCGCAGGCGCTTCGCCGCCTACGCATCGCCCGGCCTGTCGCCGTCAGTCGCACAGCACGCACAGCATAGACTTCCGCCCGTCCAGTCAGGACAAAGCGTGTCACGCTCAGGCATCGCCCAGCTCATTGCCGCCCTCACCCTCCGGCTGCCGCCAGTCGCTCAGCCGGGCCAGCAAGCAGCATTACGCCCATGCCACGCGGACGCTTTGCCATCCGCATATTCCCGTTGCCGCCAGTCGCCCGGCAGGCTCAGCGCGGGCATCAGCTCGTCCAGCCAGGTCAGAACCAGCCACGCTCACCCTTCGCCCAGCTCATTGCCGCCCTCACCCTCCGGCTGCCGCCAGTCGCTCAGCACACACAGCGCGGGCATCAGCTCGTCCAGCCAGGTCATCACCCATTCCGCTCCGGGAGGCGCGCAGGTCAGGCCGAGCCTTGCGGCCTCCTCCTGCCACAGCCCGTTCAGCAGCTCCTCCAGCCCGCGCAGCAGCACGCCCCGGCGCTGGCCGGGTATCAGCACGCGCCCGCACAGCGACTGTGCGCACGCATGGCCTTCCCCGCCGCGCAGCTCCTCCAGCGCCCGCGCGAACAGCCCCGTCCCCGGGGCCAGCAGGCGCGCCCGCACGGCTTCCTTTATGCCCGCGCCCGGGCGATACCGGACATTGTACTCGCGCAGCAGCTCATCCGCGCGCTCACGGATGTGCGCGTCCGGGGCAGGGTCGCCCTGTTCCGGGTCGTCCGCTTTGCCGTCCTCGCCGCTCTGCGCGCCGGAGGAGCGGCCCTTGCGCGCGCCCGCATGCTCGCGCGGCTGCGCGGCATGGCGCTGCGCGGCCGGACGGCGGCGACCGTTCCGGCACTCCCGCCGTGCGGCGGGCTCGTCCGTGCGGCTGCGCAGGCCGTCCACCGCCTCGTCGGACAGGTCGTCAAACGCGGCCATGTCCCGCTCCATGCGCGCGCGGGCGCGCATGAACCACGCTATCTGCGGGTAATACTGCTCCAGCCGCCCTATCAGCGCCGCATCCCCGCGCATGGCCCCCACGTCGTCCCGCAGCAGCGCCGCCAGGTCGAGATAGGGCTGCGCCTGCCGCTCCAGCGCGCGCAGCTCGTCCATATCGCCCGCGTCCAGCGCCGCCCGCGCGCGCTTCGCCAGCGCCGGGGCGCTCTCCCCGCCGCAGGAAGGCGCGCCCAGCCGCTCCATCTGCTCCGCCGCGCCCACTATGCACGCGCATATCTCCTCGCCCATGCGCAGTATCAGCTCGCACTCCTCTGCCGCGGCGATAAGGCCCTCCAGCGGCAGCGCGGCATAGTCCCTGCCGCCGCCCAGCCGCTCCTCCAGCAGCGCGCATAGCTCGCCGCGCAGCCCGGCCTGCCGCTCGCCCATGCGCCTGAGCTCGCCCAGCCTGCCGTCCTCCGGCGCAAAGCCCAGCGCCGCGTCCCGCGCCATCTCCTGCGCGAGCCGCTCCATGCCGGTCGCCAGCTCGCGCATTTCGTCTATGTATTCGCCCGCGCGCTTCATATCAAACCGCCGCCTTTCACCCGCGCCTGCCTGTCTGTGCGTTTGTCCATTGCCGCATGAAAATGCCTGCGCCGCACGCGCCGCCCCATGCGCGGCCGTCTGCGCGCCCCGAAAACATGTCGCAATATATGCCTGCGAATCGCCTGTGAATTGAAAGAAATCGGCTACGATCTGCCCCTGTATTGCGTCAATTATAGCACATAGCCCCCGCGCTTTCAATAGCCCGGCGGGCGGGTTCGACCTGGCTGACGGAGGGCAGTTTGCCGTCGCGGAGCGGGAGCCGTTCTGTCCCCGGCCGACATGCAGCGGCCCTGTGCCGCAGGGGGTACCGTCATCCCGGCTGATATCAGGCAGTCCTGCCATGCCGGGCGGCCATTCGCAGTTCATCTGGCAGCATCGGGGTGTTCTGAGGCGCGGTATTGCGATTCCGTACCTCCGTATCTGTCACCGGGCGATTGCTCCCGCCGGGCAGGCCATTCTGAGTCGTCACGACTGTCACCGGGCGCTTTCTCCCCGAAGTGCAGGCAATTCCGTGCCGTCATGGCTGTCGCCGGGCGTCTTTCCCCGCCGGGCAAACGATTCCGTGCCACTTCGGTTTGCATCCGGCAAATTCCTCCCCGCAGGGTGCAACACCAACAAATGCCCCGTCTTGCGCCACTCAGCTCCGCACGGCGTACGCTTCTGCGCCGCAACATTGGCGATTCCGCACTTCCCCCGGCTGACACCGCCCGGCTCTGTTCCGCCATGCGGGCCATTCCCGCCCTCCTGTCTGCCCCCATCCCCTCCCCGTCCCCCGTCTCCGCCCCTCCGCGCGGACGGATCGCCCCCGCGCCGCGTCCAATCATATGCCGTGCATACCTGCGCGTGTCGCGCGTCATCCGATTTGCACAAAGGTAGCGCCCGCGCCACGCTTTCGGCACATGTTTCGGATAAATATATACTATGGTCGCTTGGCGAAAGGGCCTTGACGGGCGCGCGGGCCGGGGAGCAGGCCCCCTCCTGAGCATGGAGCGGCATTGCGCTCCCCGCGCAGTCTCCGGCGGCGGCCGGAGCCGGGAACGCTGCTTCTCCGCAAACGCGGTCGCCCGCTTCCGATAGAGCGGGCCATACTGCCGGGCCTGTTCCGGGACGCCGCGCTTCGCTGCGCGCAGCCACAGTCAGCGGCCCGGAGCGACCGGCCTGCGCGGCGGCGCGCATGTCACCCCGCACCCGGCAGACCAGCCGCGTGCGTCCCGGCCCGTGACGACCGGCCTGCGCGGCGCAAACTCCCGCACCCGGCAAACTTGCCACGTGCGGCCCGGTCCGGGGCGCAATGGCGCTCACCGGGCTGCCCGAGCGGCGCGGCCATATTCGCTGCGGGGCTCAGCCCCGCGCATATCATACCGAGCAGGAGCGCATATGCCATCATTTTACGTACACGAGCGCGCGGCGCTCATGCTTACCGGCACGGCCTGCGCGCAGGCCGTGGCGCTGGGCTCGCTGGGGCCGGACGCGCTGTATTGCGGCGCGGGCGCGCTGCGCGAGCTGGGACGCCGGCTGCACCGCGAGCGCACCGGCGAGTTCCTCGGGCTGCTGGCCCAATGCTGCGCCGACGACGCGCAGTGCCGCGATTACGCGCTGGGCTTTCTGAGCCATTACGCCGTCGACGCGGCGTTTCACCCGCTGGTGTACGCGCTGTGCGCGTCCTCCGGCGGCTCCGGGCCGCTGCGCCATCTGGCCGTGGAGCGCGCCCTGGACGCCTGGATAAGGGACATGGGCGGCTTTGCGCGCAGCGCGGCCCCGGATGCGGCGCTGCCCGGGCGCGCGGCCTTGCATCTGAGCCGGGCGCTGGGGCTCTGGACGGGCGGGAGTGCGCCCGCCGCGGGCGAGCTGGAGCAGGCGTTCCGGCGCTGCCTGGGCGTGGGCGGCGTGCTGGGCGCGCTGGGCGAGGTGTCCACCAGCGTGCGCGCCGAGGGCGGCGTGCAGCTGTCGCCCTCGCAGATACAGGCCTTCGCCCAGAAGGGCTGGCGCGATCCGGCCACCAACGCCCTGCGCTTCGAGGG
>JBJEUC010000005.1:0-1551 GCA_051883635.1 Candidatus Fimadaptatus sp. | reverse complement strand
CGGCATCACGTTGGGCACCAGGTGGCGGAATATGCGCTTGCGAATGCGTATGCCGGTCGCCTCGGCGGCCACCATGAAGTCCTGCTCGCGCAACGCCAGTATCTGGCCGCGCACCACGCGCGCAATGCCGGGCCAGTTGAGCACGCCCAGTATTATCATCAGCAGGAACACGCGCACGTAGGGGTCGACCTCCATGGTGTCCATTATCGCGCCCGCGATTATGACCATCGGCCAGAAGGGGATGCAGTTGAACAGGTCCAGGAAGCGCATCAGCAGCGTATCCACCCAGCCGCCGAAGTAGCCCGATATGCCGCCGATGATTATGCCGATTATCATCTCGATGAGTATGACGACGAAGCCCACCATCAGCGATATGCGGCCGCCGTACATCAGGCGCGTCATCACGTCCATGCCGTTGGAGTCGGTGCCCAGCGGATGCGCCAGCGACGGGGAGGCGTACATGTCTATGAGCTGCGTGAGCATCTGCGTCTGCACGGTGTAGCCCAGGTTGCTGGATATGAGCGTGTATTCGGTCTCGGTGCCGTCCTCGCCGGGCAGGGCAAAGCTCTTTTCGCCGGCCGCGATGGCCTCTATGGCGGCCGCCTTGAACTCGGGCGTGATGAACACGTCGGAGTGCGCGGCGTTGACTATCATGTTGCTCATGGAGGCGAAGGCCTGCTTCTCGCCGCCGGAGGTGCGGTAGATGAGCACGCTGTCGTCGTCGCTGCCGTCGGCCTCCAGGGCGTAGCTAACGCCGTCCAGCTCGAATGCGGATTCGCCGTTTACGAAGGCCAGCTGCGCCGCGCTGCGGAACTCGTAGCTGCTCACCAGCGCCGAATCGCTCTGGCTGTGGGCGTCGAATATCATCTTGGAGGCCAGCGCCGCGGGCACGGCCTTGCCGAAGGCCAGCTCCTTGCCCTCGCTCACTATGAAGTAGGTGTCGCCGCCGTATTCAAACGAGGACTCCCTGGCGAGGTTGGCGGCCTCGAACGCGGCGCGCAGCCCGTCGTCCAGCTCGGAGCCGTCTGTGGTCTTGTAAACGAATATGTTCTTGCGTCCGGTCGCGGTGGCGGCCTTTTCAAACACGCTTATCAGCGCGAAGTCGGGCGCGACCTCGTCTATCGTGTAGGTCATGCCGTCGGCGGAGAAGGAGCCAAGCCCCTTGTTGCGCGCCAGCACGAACTGCGCGTATGCGCCGGTGGAGAAGGTCTGCCCCTGCGCGGCCACATAGCGCAGCTCGTCGTTGTGGGCTATGGTGGCGTAATCCTTGCTGGTGTATTCGTACTTGCGGAACACCTGCGCCTGGTCGTAGGGCGAGAGCACTCCGCCCAGGAAGGAGAAGAGGAACATGACTATCAGTATGATGAGTCCGGTTATCGCCAGCCGGTTGCGGATAAAGCGCTTGAGCACCAGCATGGAGGGGCTGAGCACCTTTACGCGCTGCTCGTCGTCCAGATGCTGAACGGGCTTTTTGTCAGTCGCGGGGGAGGGATCCGCGTTTACCAACTTCTTGCTATCGTCGCTCATGTGGATACCTCCTTAATTTACTCG
>JBJEUC010000004.1:0-6298 GCA_051883635.1 Candidatus Fimadaptatus sp. | reverse complement strand
AAGGGATGGGGGTTGGGTGGGGCTTTGCGTTCTAATGATGGGATACGCACTTGGTGCAGAGGGCACGTTGTCCTAATGCGGGGCTGCCGATGCATCCCAAGCGCAGACATGGAGGGATGAGCATTGATCGACTTCGGGAGCAGGCTGCGCGCGCTGCGCATCAGCAGGGGCTGGACGCAGGAGGAGCTGGCAGCTCAGCTGAGGCTCACCAAGAGCGTGATAAGCGCGTATGAGACCTCGCTGCGCTACCCTTCATATGATATACTGATACGCATATGCTCAATATTCGGCGTGACGTCCGACTATATGCTGGGCATTCAAAAGCAGAGTACGCTGGACATTTCCGGCCTGAGCGAGAAAAACGAGATGCTGGTGCGGCAGATCGTCGATGCGCTCAGGGAGGGCATGAAAAAGGACTGAGCAGGCGGGGAGCTGTTCCCCGCCTGCTCAGTGCCGCTTATGCCCCGCGCTTTTTGACGCACATGCCTATCAGGTTCATGTACTTATCGGCGCCGCGCTGCATGAACTGCTGGTCGCGCAGCGCGTACTCGTGGCCGCTCAGGTACCATTCCTGCCAGGCCAGGTCGGTGCAGTCCAGCTCCCAGAGCTCGGCTTCGACGCCTGACTCGCCTATGGCCCTGCGCCACCAGCCCATCGTGTGGAAGTCGCGGCAGCCCTCCTCGCCCGCCCATTCGAGCAGCAGCGGGTCGTACGTCTCGCTGTCGCCGCGCAGTCCCGGCACGGCCAGCAGCAGCGTTCCGCCCGGCCGCAGCAGGGGCAGCAGCTTCTGCTGCAGGTGCTCGCCGTTTGCGCCGCAGAAGTAGTGGTAGGCGTCCACGCTGATTATGGCGTCAAAGAAGCCCTCGGCAAAGGGCAGCTCCCGCGCGTCCATGTGCAGCGGGCAGATGTCCTTTTCGACCTGCCAGCGCTCAAAGCGCCGGTGGTTGTCGGTCGCGCTTATCCATAGGTCGACCGCGTATATCTGCGCGTGGGTCTCCCGCGCGGCAAACAGGCTGGTTATGCCGGTGCCGCAGCCCAGGTCGAGCACGCGCTCCACCCTGCCCAGCGGATGGCGCGTCATCAGCTCGTCCAGCATGCGCACGCTGTTGGGGCCCATGAGGTGCTCGATAGTGAACAGCTCGCGATATCTATCGCTGCGCTCGTACATGTGCATCGCTCCCTTCGCGTTCATCAGCGCCATTATACCGCACGCGCAGGCGCTTGTATAGCAACCGGTGCTGTTAAACGGCCAAAGTAGAATCCGCGCGGCGAAGGGGCGGCGCGCTCCCCGGAGGGAGCCTGCGCCCGGGTACAGATATGACGCAGGGAGAACGCGCTCCCTGCGTCATGTGCCGGTCACTTGCCCCCGGCGCGGCGGAGCGCCTTGTATATGGCCTGCGGCGACAGGTAGTATTCCTGCGCCAGCTGCCTCACGCTTTCGCCTGCGCGGTAGCGGCGGCATATCTCGCCGTCGCGCGCGCGCAGCGCGTCCCGCTCCGCGCGCTGCGGAGCCGGGGCCCGTCCGCTCCGGGGTATGTATATGCATTCGCCTTCCGCGTATCGCCGCACATGCTCCAGCAGTTCGGGCGGCAATACGTCCTTGCCGTTTTTGTAGCCCATGCGCTCATCTCCTGAACATTATATAGGAGGGCGCGGGCCCCTGCATTGCGCCTCAGGCCCGTGCCGGGCGCATTGCCGAATCCATATTCCTCAAACGATCAAACCTCCTCCCTGGCAGGACTTCAGTCCTGTTCGGTCAGTATTGCAAGGGCCTGGGCGTATTTTGCCCGTCGCCCGGCGAGCGCGGCTGCGTCGCCCTTGCCCAGCAGGCGCGTCTCGTCCGAGTTGTGCCTAAGGTCGCTCAGCTTTACCGCGCGGGCTATCGGGTTTTGCGCCAGCGCGCGCACGTAGTCGAGGTAATCGACGCCCGGCGCGTGCGTGAGCAGCCTGAGCGCGTCCGTCACCTCGCGGGGGAACTCGCGCTCCAGCTCCTCAAGCGTCACGTGCGTGTCCTCCGCCACGTCGTGCAGCAGCGCGGCGCAGGCGGTCAGCTCGTCGGTCATCTGCTCGGCCAGGTGGTACGGATGGAATATGTAGGGCATGCCGGCCTTGTCGGTCTGGCCGTGATGCGCGTCATATGCCAGGCGCATGGCCTTTGCGGTCAGCTCGGTGTATATCATATGCGCTCCTTCCTGCGGGCAACTCATCCGCTGAGTCTATTATAGTGCGCCCGCGCCGAGGGCGCAAGCGCATAATGCGCGGCAAAGGGAAAACCGGGGCCGGGCATGGGGGATTGCGCTGAAATGCTGCTCATTCCGGGCGCGGAGAGGAGCGGATGCGCAGTCAAAACGGATGAAGCGCGTGAGGGACGGGCTCTCGCGCTGCACTTGGAGCGGCAGCCTGCGTGGCGCAAGCTCCTCCCGGCGCTGTTAGCCGCATGAGCTTCCGTGAAAACGGCTGGGAGCGGTGTCTGCGCTGGGAAGCGGGCTACCCGCCGCAGAGCCGCAGCGCTTTAGGCGGGCACGTCGCCGGAAACGACCGAAGCGCGGTACCCGCGCTTCACTTTTTCGGCAGTCTGCGTTGGCGCAAGCTCCATCGACACTGCCACACGCATGGGCTTCCGCTGACGTGCCGCACATTGCCGGGCGCGATGCCGCAGTGTTTCCTGGCGGGCACGCCGCCGGAAACGAACGAAGCGCGGCAAGGGACAGGCCCTCCCGCGCTCCGCAGGGCAACAAAAAACCGGATCCACTTTCGCATGAAAATGGACCCGGCCCGATTAAGTGCGATCGACGGGACTTGAACCCGTACCCTTATCGGACACGCCCCTCAAACGTGCGCGTATGCCAATTCCGCCACGATCGCATATTACTTGACAACGAATACTATTATACATCGCCGGCTTTGTTTTGTCAAGCCATTTGGCCGTCAAAATTTTTGCCGTTTATGCGCAGCTGGCGCTGCCGCCGATTGCCTGCGCGCCGGGTTTGTGGTATACTGAAGTTAAACTAAGGTAAAAGGGCGCAACGCCATCGTGGAGGAGGATGTACGCATGTTACGCGACGTGGCCAAGGCATCGGCAATGGATCAGGATTCTCTCAAGGCGCTCAGGGCTGAGCAGGGCACGCATCTGATGATGCTCCAGCAGCAGGTCAGGCGCGCAAAGATACCCGCGATAATACTCTTCGAGGGCTGGGACGCCTCGGGCAAGGGCTCCATGATAGGCGAGCTGATACGCAGCCTGGACCCCCGCGGCTTCAAGGTGTTCACGCTGGACTGCGCCGACCCCGCCGAGGAGCGCTATCCCTACATGCACCGCTACTGGAACATACTGCCGCTGTACGGCAACATGGCCATACTGGACGGCAGCTGGTACCGGGGCGTGGTCGACCCGGAGGAGCGCCCCGGCCGGAAGGAGCTGGAGCGCCGCTACGGGCAGATACTGGACTTTGAAAAGCAGCTGGCCGACGACGGCTATGTGATAATCAAGTTCTTCCTGCACATCACGCGCAAGGAGCAGAAGCACCGCTTCGAGGAGCTGGAGGAGCGCGAGGACACGCGCTGGCGCGTGACCAGGGCCGACTGGAAGCACAACCGCGAATACGACGACATGCTCAAGGCCTACGACGAGATGCTGGAGCGCACCGACCGCGAATGGGCGCACTGGACGGCCATACACGCCACCGACCGCCGCCAGGTCGCCAGCCAGGTGTACTCGGTCGTGATAAGCGCGCTGGAGACCGCGCTGCGCCGCAAGGAGGCCCGCACGCCGGCCGTCTGCCCGGCCGTATGCGAGCCGGGCGCGGGCGCGCAGCTGATAGAGATGCCGCGCCTTGCCGATATCGACCTCGACCACGCCGTGAACGACGAGCTGTACCGCGCCGAGCTCAAGGAGGCGCAGCAGCGCCTGGCCCGCCTGCACAACGAGCTGTACCTGCGCCGCATACCGGTGGTGCTGGGCTTCGAGGGCTGGGACGCGGCCGGCAAGGGCGGCGCGATAAAGCGCCTCACGCGCGCGCTGGACCCGCGCGGCTTCGAGGTGATACCCACCGCCGCGCCCACCAGCGACGAGCTGAACCACCAGTACCTGTGGCGCTTCTGGCGCGCGCTGCCCAAGGACGGGCATGTGGCCATATTCGACCGCACCTGGTACGGGCGCGTGATGGTGGAGCGCCTGGAGGGCTTTGCCACCGAGGAGCAGTGGAAGCGCGCCTACGCCGAGATAAACCAGTTTGAGCGGAGCCTGACCCAGTGGGGCGCGATAGTGATAAAGTTCTGGCTGCACATAGACTCCGACGAGCAGCTGCGCCGCTTCACCGACCGCCAGAACACGCCCGAGAAGCAGTGGAAGATAACCGACGAGGACTGGCGCAACCGCGAAAAATGGGGCCTGTACGAGCAGGCGGTGGACGAGATGCTGAGCCTGACCAGCACGGTGGACGCGCCCTGGGTTATAGTGGAATCGAACGACAAGCGCTATGCGCGGCTCAAGGTGCTTGAGACCGTTATCGATGCGATAGAAGCGCGCATAAGGTGAATGCCCGCGCCGCCCGGCTGACCTCCGGGCGGCGCTTCTTTGCGCATTGGGCGCGGCGCTGCCCGTGCCGCGCCGGGGTCTGTTGAGGTGCGCTGGGTGTACTGGCGCGAGGGCGGGGGCGAGGGGCGCGCGAATTGCTTTGGGAAATGGTCGTTCCGTGCGTTCAATCGCCCGGCGCGCCCGCCGACGTTTATGGTCTATGCTCGTCAAGGCTTGTTCCCGAGGTTGGCCCCCGGTCGGTTCGTCAGCCGACAGGCAACGGAGCAAGCTCCCTTTCTATTTTCCACGGCCGTTTTCCGCTAAAGTTCGCCTGCCTCCCGGTCGCAGGAGCGGCTGGCAAGCAATCTGCCCTGTGTCATGGCACTACCGGATTTCACATCGCCCGCCGCCGAGAACATTCCTGCTCGACCGGGCTTGTCCCCCGCTTTCTCCCCCGTGCGCTTCGCCACGCCGCATCGCCCCGCTCACGGGGCCTGAGCGCCCGCCGCCCGGCCGACCTCCGGGCGGCGCTTCTTTGCGCATTGGGCGCGGCGGGCGGCTCTCCGGCCCCGCTTCCTTTATATGGGCGCTGCCGGAGGACATCGGGCGCGGCCCAATGCGCGCGCCGCCTTTCCTGCTCCTGTGCGCCGCCTTTCATGTTCCAAACGCGCGCGATTGACAAACACCGGCGCGTGATGATATCATATCAAAATCGACATTATAGGCTTAGGAGGCGGGGCGCATGGCGATAAAGGCCGCTCTGTTCGACCTGGACGGCACGCTGCTGGATTCAATGGGCGTATGGGCGCACGTGGACGAGCAGTTCCTGAGCGTGCGGGGCATACCCGTGCCGGACGACTACCAGCTGGCCATAGCGGCCCTGCGCGTGCATGACGCCGCCGTGTACACCATAAGGCGCTTCTCGCTGGCCGAATCGCCCGAGCAGGTGGCGCGCGAGTGGATGGACATGGCGCGCGAGGAGTTCGCTCATCGCGTTGCGCTCAAGCCCCACGCGGGGCAGCTGCTGGAGCTGATGCGGGCGCGGGGGCTCCGGCTGGGCACGGTGAGCAGCCTGGCCCCGGAGCTGTTTGAGCCGGCGCTGCGCCGCAACGGCGTGTACGGCCTGTTCGACGCCTTCACCTCGGCCAGCGAAGCGCCGCGTGGCAAGGCCTATCCGGACGCATATCTGCTGGCGGCCGGGCGGCTGGGCGCAAGGCCCTGCGAATGCGTGATGTACGACGACCTGCCCGAGGCGCTCATGGGCGCGCGGGCGGCGGGCATGGCCACCGTGGGCGTGTACGACGGCCACGCGCGCGTCACGGTAGACGAGCTGGAGCGCGCGGCGGACAGGTTCATCTACAATTTTAAGGAAGAGATATCGCGACTGGAAAACGCCTGAGCGCGCGGCCGCCTATCCGGGAGGTACTGCATGGAATTCTGGGACGTATATGACATACACCGCCGCCGCATGGGCTACCGGCTGGCGCGCTGCACCGAGGCGCAGCTGCCCCCGGACTGCGGCTGCCGCGCGGCGCTTGCGCCCAACGGCAAGCTGAACCTGCTGCCCGGGGAGTACCACCTCTCGACGCACGTGTGGTTCATCAATTCAAAGGGCCAGCTGCTCATACAGAAGCGCGCCGAAAACAAGCTCCACATGCCCGGCGTGTGGGCCGCGTGCGGCGGCGCGGTGATGGCGGGCGAGGATTCCCGCGCGGCCGCCGTGCGGGAAAGCTACGAGGAGATGGGCATAATCGTAGACCCCTCTCGCCTTTTGCGCATACT
>JBJEUC010000003.1:0-1554 GCA_051883635.1 Candidatus Fimadaptatus sp. | reverse complement strand
CGTGTATCTCGTAGCCGTCCACGTTCAGGCCGTTCAGCCCGCTCAGCCACGTCTCGTCCGCGCGTATCTCGCCCACGGCCTGCTCGGTGCGCTTCTCCCCGCGGAACTCCACGTCCATGTTGAGAAGGCCCAGGCCCGCCACCTCGGGCACGCGCGATTCCACATGCTCCGGGTCGCGCAGGCGGCTGCCCAGCATCTGATAGCCGCCGCAGATGCCTATCACCATGCCCCCGGCGCGCGCATGGCGCACTATCGCGGCGTCCATGCCCTTGGCGCGCAGCTCGAGCAGGTCCTCTATCGTGTTCTTGGTGCCGGGCAGCATGATTATGTCCGCGCCCTCCAGCTCGCGCGCCGAGGAGGCGTAGCGCACGCGCGCGCCGCCCGCCAGCGTGAGCGCCTGGAAGTCGGAGAAGTTGGATATGTGGCCCAGGCGCACCACCGCCACGTCGATATCGCCCGAACCGGCCACGCGGCTGAGCCGCTCGGTCACGCTGTCCTCGTCCTCCAGCTCCACGTCCATCCACGGGACGACGCCCAGCACCGGTATGCCTATGCGCTCCTCCAGCATGCGCAGCCCGGGCTCCAGTATCTTCACATCGCCCCGGAACTTGTTGATTATAACGCCCTTGACCCGCGCGCGCTCGTCCTCCTCCAGCAGCATGACCGTGCCCAGGAGCGAGGCGAACACACCGCCCAGGTTGATATCGCCCACCAGCAGCACCGGCGCGTCGGCAGCTTTGGCCATGGACATGTTGACTATGTCGCCCTCGCGCAGGTTTATCTCCGCCGGGGAGCCCGCGCCCTCTATCACGACGAAGTCGTGCCCGCTCTCCAGCTCGTCGTATATCTCCTTTATCATGCGGCGCAGCTGGGGCTTGTACTCGTGGTATTCCAGCGCGGTCATGCTGCCCAGCGGGCGGCCGCCCACTATCACCTGCGAGCGGCGGTCGCTGGTGGGCTTGAGCAGCACCGGGTTCATGCGCACGCTGGGCTCGACCCCGGCCGCCTGCGCCTGAGTGACCTGCGCGCGGCCCATCTCCAGCCCCTCGGAGGTGGCGTAGGAGTTGAGCGCCATGTTCTGGGCCTTGAAGGGCGCAACGCTGAAGCCGTCCTGCTTCATTATGCGCAATAGCGCCGCGCAGAGCACGCTCTTGCCCACCGAAGAGCCAGTGCCCTGTATCATGAGGGACTTTCCTCTCATATGTATATCTCCCCTTTGCTCACAGCGCGCGGCCCAGGGCGGCCAGCGCCCTGTCCAGCTCGCGCGTCAGGCGTTCGTTTTCCGCGTCGGTCTTGACTGCCAGGCGCATGTAGTGCTCATCCAGCGCGCCAAACGAGGCGCAGTCCCGCGTAAGTATGCCGGCGCGCTTTAGCACCTGCGCCACTTCGCGCGCGGGCATATCAAACCGCACGATCAGGAAGTTGGCACCCGAGGGCATGACGCTTATGTCCAGCGCTCTGAGCGCGCGTGCAAGGCGCTCCCGGCGGCCCGTGTTCAGCGCGCCGTCGGCGGCGATGTCCGCGGCGTGCTCATGCACCTTGGCCGCTATCTCG
>JBJEUC010000002.1:0-6301 GCA_051883635.1 Candidatus Fimadaptatus sp. | reverse complement strand
GGTGACGCAGAAGGTGCTGACCGCCCAGCTCCGGGACATGGAGCAGGAGGGCCTGCTGACGCGCAAGGTATATGCCGAGGTGCCGCCGCGGGTGGAATACACCCTCACCGAGACCGGCTACAGCCTGAAGCCGGTGCTGGACGCCATGTCGGCGTGGGGCGCCGAGTACAAGGCGCGCAACAGCTGAGGCCACCGGCCCTCCCCGTCTGCCCACGCAGCGCAAACGCTCCCCACCGCGAACCGGCGCGACATGCCGCCGGTACCGCCGTGGGGAGCGCTTTGTCATGCATTAACCATGCGCGGGCGTTTGGCGGGCCGTATGCCGCGCCCACGCTATGCGTGCGAAAGGTGCGGGAAGTAGAGCCGCTCGTCCTCTATGCTCCGGAGCGCGTCGCCGCGATAGAACAGGCGGTAGTCCTCGCCCCCGTCGTAGGGCAGCGCGCGGAACAGCCCCTCGTCGTCCTTAAGCGGGGCAAAGCCCAGCGCAAGCGTGTCATAGCCGTCCGGTATGCGGGCCACGACCTCGCGCAGCGATACCGGGTAGGGGCACACTATGCCGGAGAGCGTGAGCGCGCCCTCCTCCAGTTCGAGCACGGCGTAGCAGTCCAGCCCCGCGCAGTAGTACACGCTGCCGCAGTCGGCGGTGTAGAACATGTGCAGGCTGTAGCGGTTTATCTGGTCGAGCGCGGCGTTGGGCGCGGCGCGGCGCACCGCGTCCCGGTAGCGCATGCGCGCGGAGGCGTCCTGCGCGTCCAGCGGGCGGAAGATGTCGTCCGGGCGGAGGGCTATGGCGGCGTCGCTGCGCAGCTCGTAGCGGTGCTCCGTCAGCTCGCCAAAGCCCAGCTTGCGGTAAAAGTCCAGCGCGCTCAGGTTGCCAAAGAGGTATATGCCGTCGCAGCGCCCCTCGTAGTCGGCGATTATCCGCTCAATGAGCCTGCGCGCCAGCCCGCGGTTGCGGAAGGCCTCGTCGGTCATGACGGTGCCTATCTGCACGTAGCGGCGCAGCCGGCCGCGCTGGCAGAAGTTCATTATGTTCGCGGAGGCGTTGGATATCACGCGGCCGTCCTCCTCAAAGGAGTAGGGTATGTATTCGCCCTCAAAGTAGCCGCCCGTCACCCAGTCCTCGAAGTCAAAGCAGAACGTGCTGCGCGTGAGCGCGTTCAGCTCGTGGCGCAGCGCGTCGTCGCGCATGTAGTCGCTTATATATCTCATGTCGGTGCATCCTCGCTGTCGTCGTTGGGGTCTTGCGCAGGCAGCGCGCGGGGGAGCAGGCCCCTGCGCTACTGCCCGATGCGCGCTCCCATTGGGCTTCATTGACAGTACAAGCGCCCGAATGACTGCCATTCGGGCGCTGTGATATCAGTTCGCCTTGCACCGCGCTTACAGGAACAGGCGCTTGCCCATCTTGGCCAGCTGGACCGTGCGCGCCGTGAGGTCGCGCTCGGCCTCCTCGCTTTCGGGGCTGAACAGGCCGCGGCTGCGGTCGGCGGTGGAGAGCCACTCGTGCGCTATCAGCGCCCAGGTGGAATCGTGCAGGTTATTGAACACGGCGTTGCGCTGCTGCTCGCAGATGAACTGCTGGCGCGGGGAGTTGATGTCCTCGCCCGATATCTGGAAGAACTGCAGGTTCTCGCACAGCGTGCGCAGGCGGTCGAGCTGGTCAAACGTGTTGCGCGAGGGCATGTAGGTTATGGCGCGGAAGCCCATTTGCTTCAGCTGCACCAGCAGCACGTACAGGAACTCGTCCTCGAACTTCTGCGCGCGCTTGTCGCCAGTCACGCTGTCGCCCACGTCGCCCAGGTAGGGATAGGCGCTTATTGCGCCCACGCGCTCGGACAGCGCCAGCACGTCGCTCACGTCAGGGCACTCGGCGTCGGCCGGTATGAAGAACTGGCTCACGAGGTCGCTCTTTATCCAGCCCAGCAGGTCGTATGTCACATACGGATTGCCCTTGTCCATGAGCAGCTTTTCTATCTTTGCCGAGACAGGCCGCCCCAGCACATCCCTAAGGAAGCTCACCAGCTCCTCGCGCGCGGGGAAGCGATCCAGCAGCTTTGCGGCCAGCGCGAAGGCGATGTGGCGCTCGGTCACTGTGCCGCCCTCGGCATACATGGATATGCTCTCCACGTCGCGGTCATAGTCCAGCTCCAGCCCGTATGAGGCCAGCAGGCGGTTTATGTTGGCCACCATGGCGCGGTTGCGCTCCGCGCGCGCGGCGCGGTAGGGCGCGAAGAAGGCGTCGACCTCCTCGATAGCGCCGTGCGGTATGCCGTGCATGGCCATGTAGATGACGCCGGCCTGGTCGGGGTTGTTTATGTTGCGGCCCCTGAGGCTGGTCGGCTCGTACTTTGCCCGGCACTCTATGCCCACGGTCGTGGCCACCTTGGCCAGCTTGCCGGCCTCGATGAACTCGCGCGCGCCGGCAAGCGTGTCGTGGTCCATTATGCCGCAGGTTATCAGCCCTGAGCGCCGCGCCATGTAGACCGCGGCGGTGGGCGAATACGGCGAGAAGGAGTAGCAGGTGTGGATGTGGTTGTTCACATCCCGGTTGGGGTTGGGCTTGGGGAGTGCGCTCATGGCGCGGGAGAGGTTGGCGAGCCGCTCCTCGCGGGAAGGCGCGTTGAACGGCCTTATCTCGTCAAACAATGTCATAATCCGATACCCCCGCACATCCTTCGCAGATTCGCAAGGCCCACGCGGCAGCCGGTTATGCAGTCCTCCATGCCCTCAAATTCGAGCGAGAGCCAGCCCTCGTAGCCCGCGCGCTTTATGAGCTTCAGGCACTGGGCGACCGGCACCACGCCGTGGCCCACTATCGTGCCGCGCAGGTAGTTGCCGGCGCGCGTGCCGAAGAAGCCCTCGCCGGGGTTCTCGCCGTCGCCGGACTTGAATATGAAGTCCTTGGCGTGTATATGCGCGGCATAGGGCAGCACGTTGCCCAGCGCCACGGCGCTGTTCTCGTCCGCGCACATGAAGTTGCCCATATCGGCCAGCAGCGAGAAGTTGTCGCTGCCAATCGCGCGGTACAGCGCCACCACGCGCGCGCTGTCCTGCACCAGCAGGCCGTGGTTCTCGACCATCGTGCGTATGCCGCGGGCTTTGGCGTATTCGGTCACGCGGCGGCAGCCGTCGGCGATTATGGGCAGTATGTCCTCAAAGGTAGCGCCCTTGGGGAAGGCCCAGGTGGTGTCGTGGCGCATGAGCTTTGCGCCCAGCGCGGCGGCGATGTCGACCTCCTCGCATACGCGCGCGACCTCGGCCTCAAAGTCGCGGTTGACAAAATCCGCGCTGGTGAGGTAGCAAACGATCGGCAGGTCGAGATCGCGGGACTTTTCCACTATTGCCGGTATATGGCTTTCTATGGTCTTTTTGTCGGTGGCATACTCTATTCCGTCAAAGCCCAGCTCCTTGGCCTGGTCCAGAACAGTCACCTGATTCAGCTTTCCCGCAGACACATACTGGGAGAAGCTGTAAGAAGAAACACAGATTTTCATTTTGATTGCCTCCTATACGCAGCGAAGATTTATGCCTATATTATATACCAGCGCGCGCTTTTGAGCAATACATAATGTTAAAAAATTATCTCATATACAGCGCAAGTCGTGAAATCAACGTGACCAAATCCTGCGAACATACCGCTCGCTAGCTCCATTGCCACCACGAACCGGCCTGCTGCTGAAACACATTCAGCATTATGCGCGTTATCTCGCGCGGCTCCTCCCTGCACCCGCCGTCCAGCCAGCGGCGGATGAGGTCGCTTACGCCCGCCATGAAGAATCCCTGCACGTATTCGAACTCCCGCTCCGAGACCAGCCCCTGCTCGGCCCGCAGCGCCGCAAGCCCCCGCAGACACTCAGCAGGCAGCACGAAGGGCAGCGGGCGCGGCCGCGCCGGGTCGCACATATAGGCGCGGTAAAACGGCGCGTGCTCGCGTATGAACGCAAACATGTTCACAAAGCCCTCGCCCAGATCGGGCGTGCCCCTGCGCGTGATGGCCGCGACCAGCTCCGCCGACATAACGGCCTCAAGCTTATCCATAAGTGCATAAACGTCGGCAAAGTGCAGATAAAATGTTGAGCGGTTTATGCCCGCGCGCTCGCATATGGCCCGCACACTGGGCTCGCCCGCTTCGATGAGCGCGCTTGCCGCCTCCAGTATCGCCCGTTCGGTGTCCTGGTAGCGCTGATTGCCGCGCCTGTTCATGGATATCCCCCTTCCTGCCTATTAACTGGATATATGGTGCGTTATTGCTGGTTGCCCCAGTCTCCCGGCGGCATTATACTATAAGTGCATTAACTGGTCAACAGTCCATTTAATAGAGGAGGGGACGCAGATGACAGGCGAGGAGCGCATGGCGCGCGACCCGATGTGGCGGCTGTTTGCGGGCATGAGCCTGCCGGCGGTGCTGGTCACTCTGGTCATGGTGCTATACAGCATGGCGGACATATACTTCGTGGGGCGGCTGGGCGACGCTGAGCAGGTGGCGGCGATAACCGCCGTCGCTCCGGCATACGGCGCTATACAGGGCATGGGCACGCTGCTGGGCATGGGCGGCTGCACGGCGGCGGCGCTGGCGCTGGGCCGGGGCGAGCGGGAGGAGGTCGCGGCCGTGAGCGGCCTGTGCCTGTGGGGCTCGCTGGCGCTGGGCGCGCTACTGGCGGCGGCGGGCGCGGCGTTTGCACCGGCGCTGTGCCGGGCTATGGGCGCGCAGGGCGACACACTGCCCTACGCCGTGAGCTATATGCGCGTGCTGGCGCTGGGCGCGCCCGGCATACTCCTGTCCAATGTGCTGGGCAATCTGCTGCGCCACGACGGCTCCACCCGGGAGGCGGTCATCGGCAGCGCCATGGGCAGTCTCATCAACATAGCGCTGGACCCGCTGCTGATAGGCGGCCTGGGGCTGGGCGTGGCCGGGGCGGCCTGGGCCACCGTGGCGGGCGGCGCGGCCAGCTGTGCGTACCTGGTTGCGCGGCTGCGGGCGAGGCGGCAGGGCGGTGCGCTCTCGCCCCGGGCGCTGCGCGGCAGGGGCAGGCTCCTCATGAGAATAGCGGCGCTGGGCGCGCCCATGGCGGTAAGCACGCTGCTGAGCAGCTGCGCGTCGGCCCTGGGCAACGGCGTGCTGGCGCGCTACGGCGCCGAAGCGCTGGCGGCCAGCGGCATAGCGGGCAAGGCGGGCATGATAGTGGGCATGGTGGCCATAGGCATATGCACGGGCATACAGCCGGCCATATCGTTCTGCAGCGGCGTCGACCGGGAGCGCGCATTGCACATCACGCGCTGCACGGCGCTCTTCAGCCTTGCGGTCTGCGCGCTGATAAGCGGCACATGCTTCATGCTGCGCGGCGGGTTCATGGCGGCGTTCATCGACGACGCGCGCGTTATCGACCTGGGCACGATGATGCTCACCGCGTCGCTGCTGACCTGTCCGCTGGCGGGCGTGTACCAGACCTGCGCCGCCTTTTTGCAGGCCACCGGGCGCACATCGCGCGCCCTTGCGCTCTCCGTGCTGCGTCAGGGCGCGATATACCTGCCCTGCCTGTACCTGATGGAGCAGGCCGCAGGGCTGAGCGGGCTGATATACGCCGCGCCGCTGGCCGATGTGCTGTCGCTGGCGGCCGGGGTCGCGCTGTGTCTGAGCGCGGGAATGAGCCTCATCGGGCGGCGAAGCGGCTGAACGTTCGGAGCGCTTGTGGGCGCATGGGGTTCATGATATAATGAAGAAAAAACATGCGGAGGCGACATATGGACATTGTTTACAGCGCGGAGCGCCGCCCCGGCTATGCCGAGCTGGACGGGCTGTTTTCCACGGTGCAGTGGCAGGTGAGCGGGCATATAGACAGGCTGGTCAAAGCCATGGGCAAGTACGACCGCGTTATCACCGCGTGGGACGGCGGGCGGCTGGCGGGGCTGGTATGCTCGCTGGACGACGGGGCGATAACGGCGTACATACATTACCTGATAGTGCATCCCGATTACCAGCGCCGGGGCATCGGCAGGGAGCTGATGCGCCGGATGATGCGGGAGTACGTCGGCTTCATGCGCGTGGAGCTGATAGCCGACGCGGATGCAGTCGGGTTTTATGAGGGGTTGGATTTTGGAGCTATCAATGCGGTGCCGATGTGTACCATGCCGCAGGGGGAGTGATAGGGCATGGGGGATTGGACGGTTCATGCCATTTTGGGGGGATGAACTGCGGGGATGTGATGATATGCGTTCTGGAGTTGCTTTGCGGGTTTCGCGGCGGCGTTCTTGCGCCGCATTTGGCTGCGGCAGCAGCCGTGTGGCAGCCTCCGGCGGCCAA
>JBJEUC010000001.1:0-6311 GCA_051883635.1 Candidatus Fimadaptatus sp. | reverse complement strand
CCGGGACGACGGGATCCACTACGCCGGGGCCCGGGCCGGGCGCCGCCGGCCCGCGTGCAGGCCGCCCACCTGCACAAAGGCGCAGGCGCACTCCACGCGCGGCGCGCGCATCTCCACCTGCTCGGGGTCGCCCGCGGCGAAGTAGCGCGTGACCGACAGCACGTTGTCGAAGGACTCCGCGTACACGCGCCCGCCGTCCTCGTACAGCACCGCGTCCGAGACGAACAGCTCGCCGTTCAGCTTGACGGCGCGCGCGGCCTCCTCGGGCGTGAGCGTCTCTATATAGGCCTCGCCCCGGGCGAAGTCGTACACCGGCTCGCCGTCGCACCAGAAGAACCAGCGCTCGCCCAGCCGGCACAGCGGCTGCGCGTTGGTCGCGCGCAGCAGAGCATCGCCCATCTCAAAGTTGTAGGGCAGCACCATGCAGCGGTCGGGCGCCAGCCTGAGCTCAGGCAGACTGAGCGTGCCCTCCGGCAGGCCCAGCTCCAGCTGCACGCGCTTTTCGCCCATGCTGAGCCCGCGCTGATGGTTGTTCACGAACACGAAGCCCCCGCCCGTGCGCGCGTCGTGGCGCACGCATACGCGCGGCGTTTCGCAGTCGGCGGCCGATTCGGGGCGCTCGTCGGGCAGCGCGCACACCGCCGGGGCCAGCCGCCCGCCAAATTCGTTTAAGAACATGTGCAGCCGGCGCGTGCGGAAATAGCTCTCCGAGGCCTCGCCCGATTCGCGCAGCGGCGCGCAGAAGTCGTAGCTCATTATGGGCAGGTCGTTGGGATAGCCCGTTTCGCGCGACTCCTGCAGGGTGGTCGAGTGGCCCTGCGGGTTGACGCCGCCGTGGTACATGTAGTAGCCGATGAGGTTCGCGCCCGAGCCCAGGCGGCACAGCGTGAGCGCCTCCACGTCCTGCGCCGTGGGATAGGTGCGGCGGTGGTGCGTCAGCTGCAGCCCGCCGCCCAGCTCGGCGGTGAGGAATGGATAGGCGTTGGGGTCAAACGTGAAGGCCCGGCCGTGCGCGTCCTTTTTCCAGTCCGCGCCGGTGCCGCCGTCGTCCAGGAAGGGCTCGAACAGGTGCAGCCGCGTGGGCGGATTGGCCCCGATGTGCTGCGCCCAGGGCGCGTCCACGTAGCCGCCCTGCACGGGCAGCGTCTCGCCCTCGATTATGTACGCGCCGCCCCAGCCGGTGGCGGTGAAGAAGGGCGCGTTGAGCCCGGCCTCGCGCGCCAGCTCCCGGAGCGTGCGCATATGGGCCACGCCCTCCTCCGCGTCCGAGGGCCGCCCACGTGGCCGTATTCGTTCTCCAGCTGTATGCCTATCACCGGCCCGCCGTCGGCGTACATCTGCCCGCGCACCTGCTCGCCTATCTTCTGATAGAACAGCCGGGCGCGCTCGACATAGCGCGGGTCGTTGGTGCGCGGCGTCATGGCCGCGTCGTTCACTATCCAGTCCGGCAGGCCGCCGTTGCGGCACTCGCCGTGGGCAAACGGCCCTATGCGCAGCACCAGCGGCATGCCTATGTCGCGGCATACGCGCACGAACGCGCCCAGGTCGCGGCTGCCGCTGAAGTCCCACTCGCCGGGGCGCTCCTCGTGATGTATCCAGAACACGTATGTGGCGGCTATCTCCACGCCGCCCGCGCGCATCTTGAGCAGCTCGCGCCGCCACTCCTCAGCCGGGCAGCGCGAAAAGTGTATCTCGCCCATCACCGGCAGGCGCGGCTGACCGTCCACGGTAAAGTAGCGGCTGTTCACGCCCAGACGGCCTGCGCCCATGCCAAGGGGCCGGGTGACGAGGGGCTTGTCGCTAACGCGGATAAACATTTTGCATTCCTCCCATTTTTTCATTTTGCTTTAATGTACATAGTATACACTGAAAGCGCGCCGATGTGAATCCATTTTCGGCTTTTTCGGTGCGGGCGCGCTCTTTTCCGGCATTTGTCGCCAATATTACGATTAAGTTTTTTTGAAATAATTGACAATCAGACATCCTGGCCTTATTATTATAAAGATGTACCTTGTCACGAGTCTGAATATATATCCGGCTCAACACCGGTATCCATGACCCTCACTAAGGAGCGACGATATGAAATTTTCCTCTCCATGGGCCCGGGCAACTCTGGCGGTGATAATACTCTGCGCCATAATCATACCCTCAACCAATATAACCCAGGAGGCCGAGGACGCCTACGAGCGCGCGGCCTATGAGGCGCTGCTGGCGAGCATGCCCACGCCCGCTCCCGCCACGCCCTCGCCCGTGCCCTCGCCCACGCCCGAGCAGACGGATGCCTACTCCGCCACGCCCGCGCCGGTCGTAACGGAAGCGCCTACTCCGCTGCCCGAGCTGGTGTTCGAGCTGCCCATGGACAGCTACGTGGGCGGCTTTGCGCCTAAGGAGGACGGATACTTCGACACCGAGGTAACGCTGAGCGACGGCACCGTGATAGCCGCGGAGGGGTACAGCGACCCCACCATCGAGGCCATCTACTATGAGCAGCGCTATTACAGCGCCGACTGCCACTTCGTGCGCATTAAGATAAAGCACCCCAGCCAGCTGCGCACCGCGATAGCCAAGGAGGTCGTGGGCTCCTCACGCAGCGTGACTTCAAAGATGGCCGCCGCCAAGAACGCCGTGGTGGCGATAAACGGCGAGTTCTACACCCAGCGCGAAAGCTCGGTGTTCATAGTAAAGCAGAGCCAGATGATAAAGTCCTCGCCCGCCTCCAAGCTGCATCAGCTGATAATCGACACCAGCGGCGACATGCACATAACCACCAGCAAATCCGACAGCGCCGCCATGATACAGCAGCTCAACGGCCGGATATACCAGGGCTTCAGCTTCGGCCCGGCGCTGGTGGTGGACGGCGAGATGCGCGATTACCCCGGTTACTACTTCGACGCCGACAGCGGCAACCCCCGCACCTGCATAGGCCAGCTGGGCGAGCTGGAGTACCTGCTGTGCGTGGTCGACGGCCGCACGGACAACGACCGGGGCATGAACACCACGCGCCTGGCCGGCATCATGGCCGAAAAGGGCTGCATAAATGCATACAATCTGGACGGCGGCGGCTCCAGCACGCTCTACTGGCACGGCAAGGTAGTAAACTCCGTGAACAAGAGCGGCGCAGAGCGCGACATCAGCGACTGCGTATATTTCGCCTCCGCATGGCCCAATTAGCCGGGGATATCACATAAGCAGCGAAAGGTCTGAGCGCAAATGAGCACACCGGGAACCATAATCGCACTGGGCGGCCTCAGAGTGACCGCCTACGGCCTGATAGTCGCGCTGGGCATACTGGCCGGATATCTCCTGGCGCAGAGGCAGGGGCATCTGGCGCGCATACGCGACAGCGCGCTGCAGAAGGCGTTCTTCTTCATGCTTATCGGCGCGCTGGTCTGCTCCCGCGCGCTGTTCGTGGCCGTGCAGTACGGCTTCTATCAGGAATACCCCCAGGCGCTTTTGAAGGCGTGGGAGGGCGGCTACTCGGTGATGGGCGCGCTGGCGGGCGCGCTCATCGGGCTGCGCATGGCCACCGGCCGCCGGGGCTTCCGCCGCGCGCTGGACACCATGGCGCCCGCCCTGGCGCTGACGCTGGCGATATGCCGCCTGGCCGAGCTGAGCTGCTATCAGGGCCGGGGCATGATAATCGAAAGCGGCGCGTGGGGCTTCCCGTTCACGATAAAGAACTCGCAGGGCATGGACTGCCTGGCCATATGCATATACGAGGCGCTGGGCGCGCTGGCCGTCATGCTGTACGGGCTGGGCGGCTACCGCGCGCGCCCGTCGGGCGACCGCGGGCTCATGTGCGTGATGCTGCTGGGCCTCATGCAGGTGCCGCTCGAATCGATGCGCACCGACGAGTTCCTCGCGCTGGGCTTTGTCAAGATGGACCAGCTGGCGGCCATGCTGCTGGCCGTGAGCGTGCTGGTCACATTCCTCGCCGGTCATATCCGCGCCGGGCGCGGCAGGCCGCAGGGCTTCGTCGCCCTGGGCATATCGCTGCTCATGGTCGGGCTGTGCGTAAACGAGGAGTTCCGCATAGACGGCAGCCCCAACCTGGCGCTCAACTATACGCTGCTTTTCACCTACGTGCTGGTCATCGCTGTATGCGGAGGCTACCTGCGCCTGGGCTGGCGCGCCAGCATATCTTCCCAGGCAGCCTCCGCCGCGCCGCGCACTCCGCGCACCGCGCCCGACTACCGCTCGCGCACAGCCGTAGGCTCCGGCCGCGCGTCCGGCGCGCCCGCGCGCTCGGGCTCCTATGAGCGCACATCCGGTTCGCCCGCGCGCTCATCAAGCTCCTACGCACGTAACTCCGATTTGCCCGCGCGCTCAGGCTCCTACCCCCGCAGCTCCGGCGCACCCGCGCGCTCATCCGGCTCCTACGCGCGCAGCTCCGGCGCGCCCGTGCGCTCATCCGGCTCCTACGCGCGCAGCTCCGGCGCGCCCGTGCGCTCATCGGGCTCCAGCCGCGCTTCCGGCTCCTCCGGCAGCGCTCCGGGCTACTCACCCAAGGTGGACGCCTACCGCAATGCGCAGAGCGGCCGCCGCACCGGTTCCCGCGCGCGCTGACGCGAAATGGCTTGCCGGGGCGGAGCCGGTTCTCCCCCATACAATCGGATCCGGATAAAGCACGGGAGGGTCGTCGCCCTCCCGTGCTTGCATAGTTTCGGCGGCCTGTGCCGCGCAGGCGCAGGGCCCCGGTGGAGCCGCTCCAGGTCAGTCCCCGGAGGGCCATGAACCGCCGCCCATTCAACACTTGCAAGAGGTGCCTGCGATGTTTGACAGGTCGCTTGACGTAAACGGGTTTGAGGTGCGCGCGCGCTACACGCGCCGCACGGTCGCCGAGGTGCTGGAGCCGCTGTGCTGCCTCATGAGCGGGCTGCACGCGCGCGCCGGAAGGCCGCTGGTCGTGCTGATGGCCGCCCCGCCCGGCGCGGGCAAGAGCACGCTGGCCCAGGCGCTTGCCCTGCTCTCGCGCCCGACGCGCACCGCCGCCGTTGGCATGGACGGCTTTCACTACCCCGCCGCCTATCTGGCCGTGCACCGCGACGGGGCGGGCCGCCCGCTGGCCAGCATAAAGGGCGCGCCCGAGACCTACGACCTGCCCCGGCTGCGCGCGGCGCTGGAGCAGCTGCCCACGGGCCGCGCCGACTGGCCGGTGTACGACCGCCGCCTGCACGACGTGGCCGCCGAGCCCGCGCGCCTGTGCGCGGACGTGTTCATCGTGGAGGGCAACTGGCTGCTGCTGGACGAGCCGGGCTGGCGGGAGCTGCGCGCCTGCGCCGCACTGAGCATATCGCTCACGGCGGACGAGGAGCTGCTGCTGCCCCGCCTGATAGCGCGCAAGGTGCGCGGCGGCATGGACGAGGCAGCCGCGCGGGCCTTCTGCCTGCGCTCCGACCTTGACAACATACGCCGCCAGCGCGCGCACCTCCTGCCCGCCGACGTCGCGCTGCGAGTGGACGAGGCCGAAGGCGGTATTGAGCTTGCGCCCGTGGGGGCGATGCCATCCCTGGGCGGCTAACGGGGTGAACCTGTCAACCTTAGCGTGAGCGAGGCCTAGGGCGGCATTGAGCTTACGCCTGTGGGGCAGATGCCCTCCCTTAGCGGCTGACCGGCCGCGCTCGTCAACCTGCGCGGGCAATGCCGCACCTCCTGCCCGCCGACGTCGCGCTGCGCGTGTGCGAGGCTGAGGGCGGTATTGAGCTTACGCCTGTGGGGGCGATGACCTCCTTTGGCGACTGACCGGCCGCGCTTGCCCGCCTTGGCGCGGGCAAGGTGCACCTCCTGCCCGCCACATCGCGCTGCGCGTGCGCGAGGCCGAAGGCGGCATTGAGCTTGCGCATGTGGGGCAGATGCCCTCCCTTAGCGGCTGACCGGCCGCGCTCGTCAACCTGCGCGGGCAATGCCGCACCTCCTGCCCGCAGACATCGCGCTGCGCGTGCGCGAGGCTGAAGGCGGTATTGAGCTTGCTCACATAGGACAGATGCCCTCCTTTGCCGGCTTCACGATATGTTAACGGGGCGCGCTTGACAGGTTTAACGCGGGCCGCTATAATGTGATTAAATGCCATGACAGGGATGCGTTTCATCTCCCTGCGCCCCAGAGAGCCGGCAGTTGGTGCGAGCCGGCGCGCAGCGATGGAGCCGGCCCCCCTGAGCGAGGCCCCGGCCTCCTGAGCATCGCGCCCCGTAGCACACGCTAAGGCGCGGCGGCTGTCGCCGTTATCGACGCAAGAGAGGCCCGGTTCCGGGCAATCAAGGTGGTACCGCGAGAGCGCCATTTCGTCCTTGAACGAGATGGCGCCTTTTTAT